>JAFSOM010000503.1 GCA_017447005.1 Oscillibacter sp. | reverse complement strand
TCCTGAACATCAAGGAAACCAGTATGGGTATCGTCGTCGACGGCGTTGACCAGATGGTCGACATCTCCCATTCCGCGATTCTCCCGGTACCGTCCCAGAACGAGCACAAACTGGTCAGCGGCATGTGCACGGTACCCGGCGGCGTGAGCACGATTATGATTCTGGACGGCGAAGCCTTGGAGCACGTCCACGAGTAAGCGCGGAGCAATCCGATTGCGTAGCCGTCGGAACAGGCTCAATGTCATTCGCTTTACGGATACCCCCCTAAAATCCCCCCTTTCAGGGGGGACTTCCGGAACTTGAACGCGCTTTCAAGTTCCGTTCCCCCGTCCCTGAAAGGGAAAGGGGACAGGGGGAAGGTTTTCAAAACATAAGCGGGCGACATTAGGACGAACAGACTTTGCAAAGCATGCGGCGTCGGTTTTCACGCGCAACCGGACGCCGCGAACTCATAAACGGGAGGCGATGCGCGTTGAGTTACGAGGAAGCCATTGGAACTTTGCTGATTTCCGACGAGGATTTCACGCGGCTGGTTCGGTTCGTACAGCGGAATTACGGAATCGACCTGCACCAGAAACGGCAGTTGATTCAAAGCCGCCTGACCGCTACCATTAAAACCCGGGGGTTCGGCGATTTCAAGTCCTATGTCGACTACCTTCTACGAAAGGGCAACGGCGACGACATCAACGAACTGCTGGTCAAGCTGACCACAAACTACACTTATTTCATGCGGGAGACGGAATCGTTCGACTACTTTCAGAAAAGCATTCTCCCGCAGATTACGCGGCGGCGGGCGTCGGACAAAAGCCTCTCCATTTGGAGCGCGGGCTGTTCGTCCGGCGAGGAGCCGTACAACGTCACGATGTACATGATGGAATATTTCGGTTCGCAGTGGGCCGCGTGGGACGCCCGTATGCTGGCGACCGACCTTTCCTTGGATGTGTTGCGCAAGGCGCAGAAGGGCGTTTATCAGCTTCCCGAGAGTTTCCCGGAGGCGTGGAGGGAAAAATACTTTACCCACGTCGGCGGGACGCGTTACGAGGTCTCCAAGAAGGTCAAGAACAACGTGATTTTCCGTCAGTTCAACCTCATGGACCCGATAAACATTCGCCGGAAATTCGACGTGATTTTCTGCCGCAACGTCTTGATTTTTTTTGACCAGCCGACAAAATCCGCGCTCATCAAGCGCTTTTATGACGCGACGGTACCCGGCGGGTATCTGATTATCAGCCTGTCGGAGAATCTGCCGCCGGATTTGCCCTATAAGCGGGTGGCGACCTCTATTTTCCAGAAATAATCCCGTCTTCCTCCGTCCCCGGGAGAGGCGCGGGCAATCGGAGCGAGGGCGTCGGAACCAATGTCATGAACTTTACGAAGAACCCCCTAAATCCCAATGTCATGAACTTTACGAAGACCCCCCTAAATTCCCCCTTTCAGGTGGGACTTCCGGGACTTTCAGCGGCCTGAAAAATCCGTTCCCCCGCCCCTGAAAGGGGAGGGGGACAGGGGGAGGGGGTCTTGCGAACGCTCTAAGTTAATGGCATTGCCTAAATCCCCCCTTTCAGGTGGGACTTCCGGGACTTTCAGCGGCCTGAAAAATTCATTCCCCCGCCCCTGAAAGGGAGGGGGACAGGAGGAGGGGGCGTGCAAACGCCTAAGTATGACATTGCGTCGGAAAACAGGAGAGGAGGAACCCATTGGCTATGGCGGGATATATGAGGAACAAAATTCGCGTCCTCGTGGTGGACGATTCCATGTTGGCGCGGAAAGTGATTATCGACGGGCTTTCGGCGCGGCGCAATATCGAGGTTGTGGGCTACGCTATCAACGCTATCGACGCGAAAAATAAAGTCAAGCAGTTAAAGCCGGATGTCATGACGCTGGACGTGCAAATGCCGGGCATGACCGGACTGGACTTTCTGAAGTCGTTCCTTCCGGAATACCCCTTGCCCGTGGTACTGGTTTCGGCGCTGAATCTGGGCGTGTTCGACGCGCTCCACGCCGGCGCCGTGGATTTCGTGCGCAAGCCGGACAGCGACGTGAGCACGGAAACGTTTGTGGCCATGCTGGCGGAAAAAGTCGTGGAAGCGTCCAAAGCGAAAGTGCAGGCGCCCGCGGCGGCTCCGGCCCGTGCGGCGTCCGCGCTGGGTTCGTCGGTGTCCGGACGGATTATCATCGGCCTAGGGGCCTCCACGGGCGGCACGGAAGCGACGCTGGAAGTCATGAAACGTCTGCCGGAAGATATTCCCGGCATGGTTATCGTTCAGCATATGCCCACGGGATTTACAAAGATGTACGCCGAGCGGCTCAATAAGCTTTGCCGCATGGAAGTGCGGGAGGCCAAGGACGGCGACGAAATCAAGCGCGGACTGGCGTTAGTGGCCCCGGCGGATTTGCAATGCCGTATCCTGCGCAGTCCCATGGGCGGCTATCGGGTAAGCTGTCAGCCGGGGGAGAAGGTCAGCGGGCACCGTCCGTCGGTCGACGCGCTGTTCCATTCCATGGCGAACAACGTGCGCTGTCAGATGTACGGAATCATCATGACCGGCATGGGCCGCGACGGCGCCGCCGGACTGCTGGCTATGCGCAAAAAGGGCGCCTATACCATCGGACAGGATGAGGAATCGTGCGTCGTGTACGGCATGCCCCGCGCCGCTTACGATATTGGCGCCGTCATGGTACAGGCGTCGTGCCGCGAGATTCCCGCCGCGCTGTTGCGTCAGTTACGCGCCCGTCCCATTACGCGCTAGCGCCCGCTCCTCCGGACTTTAGCGCCGCCCCATCGGACTTTAGCGCCCCTCCGTCGCTTCGTGACATTTCCCCAATTCGTGGGGCGACGGGAGAGGTTTTGCAGACGTTTTCCGGAAATGATATTCGCTTTTCACGCGTCCGCCTCCGCCAACTGTACAGCATTGACAGTTGACAGAGGCTTTCGTTACGCCCTGAACAGGGGACTTCCTTTTCCCGCACGAAATTTTGTCGTCTTACGCCGAAAGTATCGCGGTAAATTTTTTGAAAAACCCCCGACGCGCTATTAATTTTTTGCGCGGATGTTCCGATATTCCTTATGAATAGAATTTTAACAACTGCGCGGACGGTTCTCCGCGAACGCGGTTTCGCGTGTCCGCTTCCCAATATCGCGGAACCAGAAAAGGGGGCGTCCCTGATGACTATCTCAGGAACTTTAACGACCAATATTTCCAAGCCCGTGGAACTGCAACGGGCTTATCAGCCGTCGCAGTCCGCGGCGGCCCAGACGCAAAAATCCGCGCTCGCCCGGCGATTCGACAGCGTGACCATCTCCGGGGAAAACAGCCGTACGTTCGCCATGGAGGCCCGCAGTCTGCTGGCGAATGAAGTGCGCGCAAGCTCTCCCGTCTCCCTCTCGGCGATTCGGGAGGAAATCCGGCAGGGCGCGTACCGACCCGACAGCATGGAAATCGCCCGGAAAATGTTGCTTTTCGGGGAGGGCGGATAAGCCATGGAGGAAGTGTACGAGGCTTATTTCACGCTCTTAGACAAATTCGGGGAGTATCTCGACCAGCTTACCGAACTGGCCAAACGTAAGAATATCGCCGCCAAGCGCGGCGACGTGCTCACCGTCAACGAGTGCATGAAAGAGGAGCAGAGCATTAGTCTGACTCTGCGCCGGCTGGACAATCAGCGCGTGAAACTGCTCACGGCGTTAGGCCTTCAGAACACGCCGCTGTCCGCGCTTCCAAACCGCTGTCCGCCCGCGCAGCGTCAGGCCGCCCGCGCCGCCGTCGAAAAGCTGTTGACCAAGCGCAACCTTTACCGCAGCGCCGCCGACGCCGCCCGCT
>JAFSOM010000502.1 GCA_017447005.1 Oscillibacter sp. | reverse complement strand
GGGAACATATCCGCGCTCGCTACGGCGACAGCGCCGCCGAGAACGCCGCCGTATTCGAGGACGAAGGCTTTTCCGGCGGCAACCTGAACCGTCCCGGATACCAGCGCATGATGAAAGCCGCGCATGAGGGCAAATTCCGCGCCATTGTCGTATACCGCCTTGACCGTATCAGCCGCAACATCAGCGACTTTTCCGCGCTGATTGAGGAGTTGAGCCGTCTGGACGTGGATTTCGTATCCATCCGGGAGCAGTTCGACACGGGTTCGCCTATGGGACGCGCCATGATGTATATTTCGTCGGTGTTTTCGCAGTTGGAGCGGGAGACGATAGCGGAGCGTATCCGGGACAATATGCGCGAGCTGGCGAAAACGGGCCGCTGGCTGGGCGGGGCCACCCCTACCGGGTACGCGTCGGAGAGCGTCAGGAGCGTGAGCGTGGACGGCAAGACGCGCAAAATGTGCCAACTGAAATTGATACCGGAGGAAGCGGAGATTGTGCGCGACATTTACCGCCTGTTCGCGGAGTACGATTCCCTGACGGCAGTCGAGACGGAGTTACTGCGCCGTCAGAGCGTCACCAAAACCGGGAAGAATTTCACGCGCTTTTCGATTAAGAACATCTTACAGAATCCCGTCTACCTGACAGCGGACGCCGACGCCTACCGGTATTTCGCGGACAGGCAGGCGGAAATATTCTCCGACTTGTCAGCGTTCGACGGCTTACGCGGAATTTTGGCCTACAACCGCACTGACCAAGAGAAGGGACGCGCCGCGATACCGTTGCCCGTCAACGAGTGGATTATCACCGTAGGACAACACCCCGGAATCATCCCGGCCAAGACGTGGATACAGGTACAGGAATCCTTAGAGCGCAACAAGTCGAAGGGCTACCGCAAGCCCCGGAGCAATGAGGCGTTATTGACAGGTCTGCTCTTTTGCCGTTGCGGGAGCCGGATGTATCCGAAACTCACGAAGCGTATGACCGCCGACGGCAAGCCGATTTACACCTACGTTTGCAAGATGAAGGAACGCAGTCAGCGGAGCCGTTGCAATCTCCGCAACGCGAACGGAAACGCGCTGGACGAAGGCATAATAGAGGAAATCAAGAAGCTGTCGGGCGACGACAGCCATTTTATAGAGCAGTTGGAAAAGAGCAAGCGTTTCTACACGGGGAGCCGGGGACAGTACGACGCGACGCTGGACGAGTTGCGCAAGGAGTATGCGGAGAACGAGAAAAAAATCACGGGACTGGCGGACAGTCTCGCGGATTTGGGCGACGGCGCGGCGCGGAAACGCGTAGCGGCGCGGATTGAGGAGTTGAGCCGCGCCGGGGAGACGTTGCGCGTCAGAATCGGAGAGTTGGAAGGGCTGACGGAACAGAAAGCGTTAAGCGATATGGAATTTGACCTCATGCGGCAGTTGCTGACGAATTTCCGCGACAGTATCGACGCGATGAGCGTAGCAGAGAAGCGCGCCGCCGTGCGGACGCTCATTCGCAAAGTCATATGGGACGGCGAATTTGCGCACGTCATACTGTTCGGGGCGTCGGAAGATGAGATAGAGTACCCGGACTTGCAACCGCTGATTTCCGCCGCGACGGACGCGGACGGGGGCGAAGAATCGGACGCGGAGACGCTTTTGTGTGAGGATAGCGAATGAAATACTGATGTACTTTCGCGGACAGCGGAAGCTACAAAACGAGGTATCGCTGTCGGAGGCCATCGACGCGGACGGACAGGAGGACAGTTTACAGTTATTGGACGTGGTAGGCGTGGAAGATACGATGTTGGAGGATTTGCACGACCGCGACAACGCGTTACGGGTACGGCGACTGGTACGCGAATGCTTAACGGCGCGGGAATCGGAGATTATCCGCTTGCGTTACGGCTTGGACGGTTCCATTCCCCTGACGCAACGGGAAGTGGCGGCGGTATTCGGAATTTCCCGTTCGTACGTGTCCCGACTGGAAAAGAAAGCGCTGACCCGTTTACGGACAGAGTTAGAGCGCGCCGCGCCGTTACGGAACGCGGGTTCCTGACGCTTACGGCGCAAAAAAACAGCGCCGCGTATGACGCGCCGCGCTGTGAACGATATGGAACGGCGATTGAGCGCAATGTCATTAACTTTACGCGTAACCCCCCTAAATCCCCCCTTTCAGGGGGGACTTCCGGGACTTTCGGCGGCCTGAAAAATCCGTTCCCCCGCCCCTGAAAGGGGAGGGGGAGAGGGGGAGGGGTCTTGCGAACGCTCTAAGTTAATGACATTGGATTGAGCGTCATTGTCCGCGCAAGGCCCGAATCAAAATCCCGACCCGACTGCCAATCTCAAAGCGCAAATTATCCGCGTCTTCACAGAAAGCGCGTTCATTTTCAACGGCGCGGTCAATGCGTTTCATGAGGCTTTGCGCGTCGTAAGCGGATTTCGTATAGTCCGGCATGAGCTTGCGCATTTCGATTTCCGCGTAACGCGGACTTTTCTTTCCGTCTCCGGATTTAGGATTTTCCTTCAACTGATTCCTGTCCAGTTTGAGAACCTCGTCATAGTGCATGAGGAGCCAGAACTCGAAACAGGGATTGGACGGGTAGCAGTCCATATTTTTCGTTTCGCGGCAACGGTTCAACACGTCCTTGTATTGCTCGTCGGTGAAACTTTCCTTATCGCGGTCAACAACCAGGCAAATCTTATCCTTGGAGGGGTCGTAAGCGGCGAACGCGGGTTCTATCATATCGGGGATGTCGCGGACAATTTCCGTCCATCCGTCCTTCTCGTACTGCGAAAGGTTCTCTGAAAACTTTTCGCAGACCGCTTTCGCTTCCGTAAGGGAAAACGTATCCTCTAACGCTACGCCCATACGCTTGCGCGCAACCGTATACAGAGAAATTTTGATTCCTTTCGTCCATTTATCCGGAGAAACGAGACCTTTTCGCTCCATAATGGAATCCAGAATCCAGTCTATCAGAAGCCGATAGGAAATTACGCCTTTGTCGCTTTCGTCCCTATATTTCATCACCGTTTCCAGCAGGCTTTTCGGATTGGTCAGGCGGTATTCGCTGTAACCGCGTACCAGCAAAACCAGTCCCGTGCGCGGATGAACGCCGAGTTCCTCCCGACAGCGTTCCAGCGTCTCAAAATATATCCGTTCGGTGTCTTTGCCCTCGCACACCAGATAATACTTGACCTGTTCCGCGGGCGATTTGAGAACCGGGTTTCGCCCGTTCAAGGGGCCTCTACTCACTCTCATGGCGCCCCTCCTGAAACGGAAAGACGGTATTAAACACCGGAACGCCGCCGTACTGCCCCTCCAGATAAGCCTTATCAATATTCCGGTCGTGGCGGGTGTTGAACTCTTCCAGCGAATAGAGTTGCGTTTCGCCGCGCTTATTTTTTTCGGCGAACCAGATTTCGTCGCGGCGGAGCAAATCGAAGTCCATCAGGCGCGACTCGTGGGTTGTGACAATCAACTGTATATCGCGTTTGGCCGCCGCTTCCAGATACGTTTGAATAAACTGATAGGTCAGGCTGGGGTGCAGACAGCGGTCAAGTTCGTCGATGACGAACGTTTTGCCTTCCCCGAGAATCAGAATTTCCATCAAGTCCAGCAGTCGGACGGTGCCGTCCGATTCCTCGTCCAGTTGAAACGGAATCTCACTGTTTCCATGGATAAACTCCAGAACTTTGCATTCTTGCGGTTTATTCTTATCCGGCCTGAAAGAAAGAAGCAATCCTTTCGGCGCTCTTATGATTCCATACATTTGAGGAGGTGAATTTGTCGACCCGCGCTTTGACGGATTATCTTCAAGGAAAGCGGTAAGTCTGACGCTTTCAGACCATAAGGACAGCCTTTCCTCTATCGAGAAAGATTGTATAATCCGCTTATGCTCTTCATCCGATATATCCCGCATGTGAAAGCCGGAAATTTCAACTCCAAAGACAGACATCAGTTGCAGAAGTTTCTGAAAGTACATGTCCGTTACGCCAAAGACAAAATTTATCGGTTGGTTTGGATAGTAAATTTGCCAGCTTGTTATAATCCAGTGGAACGTCTCCAACAAAATAGAGGCGGATTTATTAGACTGATAAAAACTGCCCTTATTCTGATTCATCACGGACAGGAACAGCGCGGAGGCGTCGTCCCGGATGTCGCCCGCGTAGATGTCCAGACGTTCGCGGAGGCGCTTATCATCCGATTTCCACCCGCTCAAATCGTAGTCTCCCGTGCGAATATCGCGGGAAAAGAGCGGCTCTTCCTTGCCGTCCGGACGCAGTTCCGTGAGCCATTCGGACACGAACTCGCCGCGGCTCAAAACCGCCTCAAAGCCGTAAGCGTAATACTTGCCGTTCAGACGGATTTCGACCTCGAAGTAGCTTTCCTTGTCCTTATTCGACGCGTCGGATTTGCAATACTTGTTGAAAGAGGCGTCGGGAAGTTTGCCGTTCGTGACGGTCTGTTTCATCAAGAGCATAGCGCGGACGAGATTGGATTTCCCGGACGCGTTCGCGCCGTAAAGGGCCGCCAGTTTTATCAGCTTCAAATTGCCGTCCTCAAAGACATGGGACTGCTTTTGACGCGTTTTTCCCGCCGTCATGGCCAGTTCCACGGGCATATTGTCAGCGTTCGTCTCCAAAGGCCCGAAAGAGAGGAAGTTTCCTACCTTGAAACGTATCAGCATTTCCATCACGCTCCCCGTATTGTACGATACTATACGCGATTTTTTCGCGTTTGTCAACAGGATACCCGAATTTTTTACTGATAATTCGTCCGCGAACGCGAAAATTTCGTATCAAAGAAAACGCGTGACAACGGCGGCGAGGAGCGCGGAGAAAAGGGCCTGTACGAGTTTCCCGAGCAGACAGGGCCGGACAGACAATCCGGTATGTTCGAGTACGGCGGCGGTCTGGGCGAGCGCGGACAGTCCGCCGAAACCGGCGCAGACCGACGCGAGCAGGAATCCGCGGGAATCCGGGGTGAGCAGAGGCGTGAGGGAGAACAATTCGAGGAGGCCGACGAGCGGCGCGGCGGCGGGATGAGTCCATTCTTTGAGGGGCCGGACGAGTACGGAGAAGAACGTCACGAAGGCGCAGACGCGCAACATGGCGGACGCGGCGCTAGAGACGGCGTCCACGAAGGCGGGGAGGAACGCGGGCGGCGCGTTCGGAGGCGGATTGCGCGTCACGGCGTGCGTATCCGTCAACGGGGCACGCGTCCCGGCGGACGCGTCCCGGGACGGTTTGCGCGGATTCGGCGGCGTATGCGCGACGGCTTGACCGCGAAAGCATAAGCCTGTCAGGAGCGCGGAGAGAATGTGAATGAGCAGAAGCCGGATTCCCGCCCGTGCGCTGTGAAAGACGCCGATTCCCAGTACGCTGATGAAAAACGCGGGGTTGGCGTTATTGCAAAACGTCAAAAGTCGTTCCGTTTCGTCTTGGGTGAGGTAGCCGAGGCGGTAGAGGTCGGCGGCGGTACGCGCTCCCACGGGATAGCCGCCGAGAAAGCCTAACAGTAACGCGCTCCCGGCGGAACCGGGAAGACGGTATAAATCGGTCATGAGCGGCGCGAGGTACGGCGACGCCCACGCGCCGAATCCTAATGACATCAGCAGGCCCGTGACGACGAGGAAGGGGAACAGGGCCGGAATGACGGACGCCGCGCATAAGCGCAACGCGTCGGAGGCGGCCTGACGGACGCGCATGGTATCGGCGAGAAACCAGACAAGCAAGAGCGTCACAAGGAAAAGGTTTGTCCGACGCGGATGTTTCATCATACGTCACCCCCGCGCAAGGGTATGCGGCGGCATGCGAAAATATGTCCGGGCTGAATCTATAGCAATCCAAAAGCGTCTTCTGATTCCGACCTTCCAGTTCACGGAACCCCTGTCTTTCATCTTCCGTACCAGACGATATGCCCTATTGAAACTTACGGAGTAAATCTCCGCAACTTTTCCGGCGTCCGGTAATTTCTCACAGGTCTTTACCAGTCGATTTCTCTCCTCGTCGCTCAACATTGCAATCACCTCACGTTGCTTATATCGCCATCCTATCCAATGTCATTAACTTTACGAAGAACCCCCCTAAATCCCAATGTCATTAACTTTACGAAGACCCCCCCTAAATCCCCCCTTTCAGGGGGGACTTCCGGGACTTTCAGCGCCCTGAAGAAAATCCGTCCCCCCGCCCCTGAAAGGGGAGGGGGACAGGGGGAGGGGTTTTCAAACGGCCTAAGTTAATGACATTGCATCCTATCTCATTATCAATCATTTTCTGGATTGCCGTAAAAATAGGAGAGGCGCCCGAGAATTGAGATTAAAACGCGTAAACGCGGCGTATTGCCACCGCGTTTACGCGTCATTCGCTATGGAAAGCCACTTCTCCGCTCTGTTATGTTAAGGGGAAAAGAGACGAAATGTGTATTGAAAATCGTGAAGAAGTTCATCAAAATTTGCAAAAACTTATCTGTACAGTGAAATGACACGTTATCACTGGCGTTTTCCATGCTGACCGTCAGAGAATAAGAAAACGCCGCCGCCCGCCATGCGTTGAGACATATCATGACAATATACATGATGGGCAGAGTTCCTCTGATTCCCTCAAGTAACCGCCGCTTTCAGCGATAAATATAATCCGGGATTTATATAACAAGGCCGGAACAACTCAAAGATATTTCCGCATACAAGCGGGAACGCACATCTCAAAAAGCGAGACGCTTTCCTCCGGCGTTGGTATTACGGCGTTGCTCAATACTCTCTCGACATAGCTGATAAGGCCGCCGATATAAAAGGAAACGACGCGTTCGAGTTCCTCTGTGATGGAATCGCCGTATACATCATGGATGACGTTCAGACAGCGTTCGGTCAGCGGTTCTTGCAAGGAAGCCCGAAGGCTGTTCTGCCCGCTGTACTGCGTAAACTTTTGCAAGGCGAGGCGGCTCTCCCACGCAGTTTCCGCAGTCAGGCGCAACCATTTGCGGAACGTCATATCAGCGCGGTTTTGCTCGTAAGCGTCATCCAGCGCGTGTAAATATGACCATTCCATGAGGTCGTATTTATCCTTAAAATGGTGATAAAAGGTACGCTGAGAGATACCGCAGTTTTTGACGATTGCGGAGACAGTGACTTTTTCATAGGGGTTTTCGCGGAGCAGGTCGTACAAAGAGCTTAAAATCAGTTCCTTGGTCGATTTCCGCTCAATCATAAGCGTCGCCTCCTTTTTCGTGATTTCGCTATTTTGTTTACTTTTTCGCAATATCACGTTTTTATGAATATGCAGGCAATCCGCCATACGCTATAATAAAGAATGTCCATAACAATTCTTGGAAATATTCGGGAGGGTACGTCTATGTTTTCGGATTTTCCGGTATGCGAAACGATTCAAAAGCGGCGCAGCGTCAGAACTTACGATACCCGGCCATTAAGCGGACAGGACTTGGAAAAACTGCTGGCGTATGGAAAAGCGCTCCAAAACCCCTTTGGCGTGTCCGTTACGGTACATTTTCTGGAAACGGGCGATACTTCGACGAAAAAGCTGGGCACTTACGGCGTTATCAAGGGAACGAAAACTTTTCTCGGCGTCACAGTCCCGAAAGGCCCTCTTTCTCTGGAAGCGGTCGGATACAGCTTTGAACAGTTGGTTTTGTATGCCACTCACATTGGCATTGGAACCTGTTGGCTGGCGGCGACCTTTGACAGAAAGGCGTTCACTGGCGCGATGAATGTGGGGGATGACGAGTGGATGCCTGTGATTTCTCCGATTGGCTATCCCGCGGAGAAACGCGCAATCAGCGAAACGCTGATGCGCTCCGGGATGAAGTCCAATCAGCGGAAGGACTGGAAGGAGTTATTTTTTAATGGGGACTTCCAAACGCCGTTAAGCCGCGCCGAGGCGGGCGCGTATGCCCAGCCGTTGGAGATGTTGCGTCTCGCGCCGTCCGCGACTAACGCGCAACCGTGGCGCGTACTGCGTCAGGACAAAGCGTTCCATTTTTACGCAAAGACCGCCGAGGGGAAAGGCGAAATCGACCCGCCGATTATCCAGCGTGTGGACGTAGGCATTTGCGCCAATCACTTCTGTCTGACCGCGCAGGAACAGGGGCTTTCCGGCTCGCTTGCGGCGTCGGGCGCTCCCGTCAACGCGGACGCCCCGGAGAATTACCGCTATTTATTTACATGGATGGAGGCTTGACGCATGAAAGCGGCATGGTTGGAGCGTTACGGCAAAGGCGAAGTTCGTCAGACGGTTGGAGAAAGAGCGGCGCCGCGTCTTGGCGCGAAAGACGTTTTGTTGCGCGTCAGCGTTGCCGGCGTCAACCCGCTGGACAACATGATTGCGCACGGTGAGGTTAAGGTTCTTGTTCCGTACAAGACGCCGCTGGTTATGGGGAACGAATGCGTCGGCGTCGTGGAAAAGATTGGGCCGTCCGTTACCATGTTCAAACAGGGCGACCGGGTTTATGCCCGTCTGCCGCTGAATCGCATCGGCGCGTTCGCGGAATACGTCGCTGTGGACGAGGCGGCGCTCGCCCTGACGCCCGACTACCTGAGCGACGAGGAAGCCGCGGCGATACCGCTGACGGCCTTGACCGCAATGCAGGCCTTGGATTTAATGCGCGCCGAACCGGGAAAGACGATTTTCATTTCCGGCGGCACCGGCAGTTTTGGCGCGATGGCAATTCCGCTGGCGAAAGCGCGTGGCCTGACCGTCATTACAAACGGTAGCGGCAAAAACGCCGGGCGTGTGATGGAACTTGGCGCGGACCGATTCATCGACTACAGGAAAGAGGACTATGCAACCGCGCTTTCCGATGTCGATTACGTCATCGACTCGCTGGGCGGCGCGGAACTGGAAAAGCAGTTTTCCATCCTGAAGCGTGGCGGCAAACTGGTTTCCCTGCGTGGCGGGCCGAACAAGGCTTTCGCCCAACGGATTGGCGCGTCGCCTATTATGAGACTTGTTTTTGGATTTGTCAACAGAAAGTACGACGCGATGGCGGCGCGGAACGGTCAAACGTATGATTTCATCTTTGTCCACTCGGATGGACGGCAACTCGCCGAAGCGTCTGAAATTCTTGCCGGGTTGGAAGTTCATCCGTCGGTAGATGGAGTTTATGTCCTTGAGGATGTCAACGCCGCGCTCCAAAAAGTGGCTGGCGGCGGCTCCAGAGGGAAAACCGTTATTCAAATCCAATAATCCATAGCAAAAATTATGCATGAAAACGCGAAACATCCAAACGCGGCAATCTTCCATCACGTTTGGATGTTTCGCTGTATGCGGATTTTAGTGCAATTTCTGACTGACTATTTCGCGTGATTTCTCCAAAATCGCGGCGTTTCAGCAATTTTTCAAGTTTCCATTTAATTAGGAATGACATGGGCCATCCATTGAGATTTTACAAAGGGCAGGCAGTCACTATCGGGATACGCGGACAAACCCAATGTCATTAACTTTACGTGTACCCCCCTAAATCCCCCCTTTCCGGGGGGACTTCCGGGGCTTTCAACGCCCTGAAAAAAATCCGTTCCCCCGCCCCTGAAAGGGGAGGGGG
>JAFSOM010000501.1 GCA_017447005.1 Oscillibacter sp. | reverse complement strand
TTCAAGAAGAAAGTCGGTTACGCCGACAAACTCGGCATTCCCTACGCCGTATTCATGGGCGAGGATGAAATCCGCGACGGCGTCGTGACGTGCAAGGATATGTCGACGGGCGAGCAGACGAAACTTTCCGCCGCCGATACGTTAGAGCGGATACGGACGGGACTTGTACGGCGCGAATCGGGCCGCGTGATTCTGGGATAACGGAGGAATCTTTTATGACGCAATCAAGAACGCACACCTGCGGGGCCTTACGCCTCACGAACGCCGGAGAGCGCGTGAAACTCTGCGGGTGGATGGAAAATGTACGGGTCGTGTCGGCAAGTCTGGCGTTCGTAGTACTGCGCGACTTCTACGGCGTCACGCAAGCGGTAGCCGAAACGGAGGATATGGTCAACGCGTTCAAGGCTATCACGAAAGAGTCCACGATTTCCATAGAGGGCGTTGTACGCGAACGGGCGAGCAAGAATCCGAAACAGGCCACGGGCGATATAGAAGTTGTCCCGGAGCGCGTGGAGGTTCTCGGACGCTGTCGTTATAACGAGTTGCCCTTCCAGATTAACCGCAGTCGCGAGGCCGACGAGGCCCAGCGCTTGAAGTACCGTTATCTGGACTTGCGCAACCCGGAAGTGAAGAATAACATTGTGTTGCGCTGTCAGGTCACGGCGGCGTTGCGTCAGGCCATGACGGAACACGGTTTTCTGGAGATTACCACGCCGATTCTTACGGCGTCGTCGCCGGAAGGGGCGCGGGATTATCTCGTCCCGGCGCGGAATCATCCCGGCAAGTTTTACGCGTTGCCGCAGGCCCCGCAACAGTTCAAGCAACTGCTCATGACATCCGGCTTTGACCGCTATTTCCAGATGGCGCCCTGTTTCCGCGACGAGGACGCCCGCGCCGACCGTTCCCCCGGCGAATTTTATCAGCTTGATATGGAAATGGCCTTCGCTACGCAGGACGACGTTTTCGCCGTCATTGAGGACGTACTGCCGCCCGTGTTCGCCAAGTACGGCTTGTATGAAAGAGCGTCCGCCGCGCCGTTTACGCGCATTCCCTACCGCGAGGCCATGGAGACTTACGGCACTGACAAGCCCGATTTGCGCATTGACCTGAAAGTGACCGACGTGACGGAAACGCTGTCGGAATGCGGTTTCGGGCCGTTCGCGGAAGGCCCCGTGAAAGCCGTTATCGTGTCGGACTTCCACGAGGCGCGGAAGTGGATTGACAAAACGCTTGCGTCCGTGGAGGTGGTATCGGGCGGGAAGCCGTACTGGTTCCGGCTCGACGAAAAAGGTCAGGTCGTCGGCGGTATCGCAAAGTTCGTGACGCCGATACAGGAAAAGGTTGTCGCGGCTCTGGGATTGAAGCCTAACGATTTTGTCGCGTTATCGTCGGGCAAGACGGCGTTAAAGACCGCGGGCGTACTCATTAAGACGCTCGGCGCGGCGGTTCCCGGGCATATGGACAAGGAGCAATACGCGTTTTGCTGGATTGTCGACTTTCCTATGTACGAAATCGGCGAGGAATCCGGCGAACTGGAATTTTGTCATAACCCGTTTTCCATGCCGTCGGGCGGGCTGGACGTTCTCGAACGCGCCCACCGCGGCGAAATCGACCCGCTGACCATTACCGCCGACCAGTACGATTTAGTATGCAACGGCGTGGAGTTATCGTCGGGCGCGGTACGGAATCACGACCCGGAAATTATGGTACGCGCTTTTGAGCTGGTACGGCTCGGCGAGGACGATGTCAAGGCGAAATTCCCGGCGATGTATAACGCGTTCTGTTACGGCGCGCCGCCTCACGCCGGAATCGCCCCCGGACTGGACAGAATGGTGATGTTGCTGTCGGGCGAGGAATCCATCCGCGAAATTATCCCGTTCCCGATGAACAAGAACGCCGCCGACGTGATGATGGACGCTCCCGGCGCCGTCACCGAAAAGCAGTTGCGGGAATTGCATATCGCCATTGTCAACGACGCGGAAGAGTAACGGGGGAATGCGTATGAAACAGGCGTTATATTTTGAGTGCGCGACGGGTATCAGCGGCGATATGACCGTTGCGGCGTTGCTGGACTTGGGCGCGGATGAGGCGGCGTTACGGCGTACGCTGGACAGTCTGCGGCTGGACGGCGTGGAAGTCAAGATAAGCCGCGTCAAGAAGGCGGGGCTTGACGTTTGCGACTTCGACGTAATTCTCCCGGAAGAGAATCACGACCACGATATGGAGTATCTTTACGGGCATGAACACCCGCACGACCATGAGCATGAGCACGAACACCACCACGACCATGAGCACGAGTACGAACATCATCACGACCATGACCATGAGCACGGACATGACCATCACCACGCGCACAGAGGACTGACGGAAATTCTGTCGATACTCCAACAGGCCGACATGACGCCCGGAGCGCGGACTATCGCCGAAAAAACGTTCCGTATCCTCGCCGACGCGGAAGCGAAAGCCCATGGCGTAGCGTTGGAGGACGTGCATTTCCATGAGGTGGGCGCGGCGGATTCCATCGTAGATGTCGCGGCGGCGGCGGTCTGTCTGGACAGTCTCGGCGTCACGGACTGCGTATTCCCGGCGTTATGCGAGGGTAGCGGGAGCGTGCGCTGTCAGCACGGCGTACTGCCCGTACCCGTCCCGGCGGTGGCGAATATCGTACAGGCCCACGGACTGCCGCTGACGATAACGCCTCAGCGCGGCGAACTCGTCACGCCCACGGGCGCGGCGATTGCGGCGGCGGTCTGTACGGCGACGCGCCTGCCCGAACGTTTCCGGATACTGAAAACGGGCATGGGCGCCGGGAAACGCGAGTACGAGCGGCCCAGCATTCTGCGCGTCATGCTCATTGAGACCGACGACGGCGCGGAAACGTCGGAAGCGGACGCAAGCGCGGAAACGTTGAAGGTGGACGCAAGCGCGGCCCCCGAATCGGATACGTTGACGTTGCTGGAAACGAACGTGGACGACTGTACCGGGGAAGCCTTGGGATACGTCATGGAGGCGGCGTTACAGGCCGGGGCGCGGGACGTGTTCTATACGCCGATTTATATGAAGAAAAACCGTCCGGCGTACCTGTTGAGCGTCCTTTGTACGGAGGCCGACCGCACCGCGCTGGAACGCCTCATTTTCACGAATACGACGACCATCGGAATCCGCCGTTCGACGGTACGGCGCACGACTTTGGCGCGGCGTTCGGGGAAGGTAAAAACCAGTCTCGGCGAAATTGACGTGAAAGTGTATCACGCGCCGGACGGAAACCGCGTCACGCCGGAATACGAGAGCGTCGCGGCGATATGCCGGAGTTCGGGGAAGTCATGGCAGACGGTGATGAAGGTCTTGCGGGCGGAATTATCGGGCGTCGGACAGAAGGGAAGTTCCGCGACGCAGGCCGAAAGCGAAATGATACGCCGGAAACTCGAAGCGGAGTTCTCCGACGCGTTGTAACCCAATGTCATGAACTGAAAGGGAGTTCCGAACCCCTCCCCCTGTCCCCCTCCCCTTTCAGGGGCGGGGGAACGAATTTTTCAGGACGTTAAAAGTCAAGAAAAGTCCCCCCTGAAAGGGGGGATTTAGGGGGGTTACACGTAAAGTTCATGACGTTGCGTTTCCCCCCTCTGTCGCCTTACGGCGACATCTCCCCCCAAAGGGGGGCGACAAAGGCGCGTCAAACGTT
Source organism: Oscillibacter sp. (assembly GCA_017447005.1). Classification (GTDB taxonomy): domain Bacteria; phylum Bacillota; class Clostridia; order Oscillospirales; family Oscillospiraceae; genus Oscillibacter. The sequence continues at coordinate 1,464 of JAFSOM010000501.1, read as the reverse complement.
CAGGAAAAATTATTTTTTGCAGTTCCTTACGCAATCAAAACGGCGCGGCGGCGGCGTCCTCCTCCCGCACGGACGGCATACGCTTTTCGAGTTCCTCCGCGAACGTGCGGGAGTACGCCGAACCCGTGAAGCGGTCTTTGCCGCGCTCCTTGGATTCGTAGAGATTGTGGTCGGCGTGACGCAACATCAGGCGCAAGTCCGTGGACAGTTCCGCGTGGCCGTACACGTACCCCGCCGAAAACGTCGCCGGGACGCGTTGCGCGTCAAGGGACAGCGCGTGCATTTGCGTCCGGATTTGCGCCAGCTTCTCGAAAAACGCCCCCTCCGGCATGTCCGGACAAATCACAACGAACTCGTCCCCGCCGTAACGGTAGCAATAGGCGTCCCCGAAGGCTTCCCGCAGGAATCGCCCCGTACTTTTCAGCGCGAAGTCGCCGATTGCGTGTCCGTAGGTGTCGTTCGTGGTCTTGAAGTTGTCCAAGTCGAACATCATCACGTGCACGTCGCGGCCCTCGTACTTGAGATAATCGCGGCGGAACGCGTAGCGGTTGCGCGTACCCGTGAGGCCGTCAATCGCCGACGCCTGTTCCAGCGACGCGTTATCCGTGCGCAACGCCAGATTCAGTTCGATAAGCTGATTTTCGGCCTCCGTGTGCACTTTCTTGAGGTGTCCGATGAAGAGTACGTTCAGAACCACGCCCAGCAGGATAATGCCCATTTTTTGCAGGTTTATCGGCTCATACGTCACGAAATCGTGGCCCGTAGAGAAGAAGAACATGGAATACAGTATCATCACGGCGCCGCAGGAAATCCCGGCGGCGTAGCCGTACAGGGACGTAAACACGGATAGGCCCGTGATAAGTATCATATTGGGGTTGGGGATTTTGAAGCAGTAGACCGCCAGCGACAACAGACACATCACGCAGAACGGCGCAAGTACGCGCTTGGCGAAACAACGAAGGGGTTGTTGTCCGCACGGAACGGAAGGTTTGATGAGGTTCTCTTTGGCGTTCATGGGATTCTCTTTCGCGTTCAAGGGTTAGACTCCTTTCTAAATTTACGGCGCAAAGAATGCCCCGGCCCATACGTAGACCGCGGCGCAAAGACTATTCCGGCAAATCCGCGCCGCCCTCCCCGAACCGGAAAAGGCGGCGCTGAGGCTTAGTCGTTATCCATTTCAAAACTGAGGATTTCCCCGCTTGCGGCGTCAATTTCATAACCGTACTCGACGCGTCCGGCGTAAAATTCCACTTCATATTTTGCGCGCCCGTCGTCGCGGTCCAGTTCAATTTTCATCCGGGACGCGTCGGTCTCCGATACCCCCGCATGAGTAAGAGCGACGGATTTCGCCTCGTCCTGTCCGATTACGGGCGGCGGCGCGTCGGCGGCGTCAAAGGGGAATGTCACATTTTCTTCCGGGTCGTCGGCCTCAAAGGAGAGAATCTCGCCCGTTTCCGCGTCAAT
>JAFSOM010000500.1 GCA_017447005.1 Oscillibacter sp. | reverse complement strand
CGGCGGTAAATCTCAAACGCTTTCAGCCGCGCCTTCGCCTCTTCCGCGATTGCTTCCGCCTGTTGTCTGGCGGTCTCGGCGTTTTGATGAACCGCGTCCAGCGCCGCCAACATCTGATTATGCGCCTCTACGCGCTCAAACGTCGCGGAAATTTTCTTCGACATCTCTTCCGACACGTAAAAGCGCCGTCCGTTGACCTCAATGTATCCTTCCTCCCGCGCCGTCACGACATCCTGCCCGCTTATGCGTATCTCGTCCTGATTCCCGCCCGCGGACGCCGATTTTACCGCGCTCCCGCGCTCCGGTTTCCGTCTCGCGCCTCCTGTCGTCGGATGACGCGCCATGCCTAATCCGCTCGGCAATGTTACGCTCATGCGCTCCGCCTCCTCTCTTTGTCACGGGAAAAGCGTCTCTAAAATTTTTATCGGCGCCGCAGTCCGGAAATTAAGCGCGAAAGCGCACGGCGTCGCAACGCGCCGATTCCCTTACGCATACGCCTTTTTCAAGTCACGCGAAAAAAGTCTGGACAAACCGCGGCGCGTCGGGTATCATAGGTTACAGGAAATTTCCGGGAGGCGCGGAGTATGGAACACGACAACGATAATTTTCAGAACGCCTTGGAACGGATACGGCGGGAGTTCGGGCGGGAAATCTTTCAGGACGACAAACGCGTATTCGCCATTCTGCGCGACCTCGCCCCCGGTATGGAGGCCGAAAGCAACGTCATACGACAATTGAGCAAGCGCGGCCTGCTCGCCGAATTGGAATCCCTCGCCGACAGCGACGACGCCCCGCGCCGCGAACGCGTCGTTATGAAACTCCGCGCCTGTCTGACGGACTATCTGCAACTGTCCGACGAACGCGCCGAATATTACGTCGCGCTTCTGCTGGACCTCTACGAACTCCCGCCCGTCGCCAGTCCCCTGACGCCCACGACGGCGGCGGGACATACCGGGCCGCTGACGTGGTCGCTCAACGCCGACGGCCTGCTGACCATCTCCGGCGGCGGCCCTATGGAGCACTACGCTTTCGCCGACGACGCGGTCAACTCGCCGTGGTGGGAACGCCGCGCCGAAATCGTGTCCGTGAACATCCGCAACGGCGTGACGACCGTCGGCGACTCCGCGTTCTACGGCTGCGCCAATCTGCAAAGCGTCAAACTGCCCGACAGCGTGACGCGTATCGGGGAATGGGCCTTCGCCGACTGCGCGAAACTCGACGCCATCGCGCTCCCCGACAGCGTGCGGCGTATCAATCGCGGCGCGTTCTCCGACTGTAAAGCCCTCGCGGAAATTGACCTTCCCGCCAATCTGAGCGTCATCGAAAGCTGGACGTTCTGCAACTGCGTCCGGCTCCGGCGCGTGTCGATTCCCGACAGCGTTTCCAGTATCGGGCAACGCGCCTTTCAGGGCTGTACGCTCTTATCTCATCTGCAAATTCCGGCGCGGGCGTGGGCCGACAGCTCCGCCTTTGAACCGTCCGCGAACGTCACGCGCCGCGTACCGCCCGCCGTGGAGACCCGCGACGCCGCGCAAAACGTCAAACCGCGCTGGAAACCTATTGACATTCCCGCGTGGCTCAACGCCGCAACGTATCAAAAGTTTCTGCTGTTCCTGTTCGTCCTCGTCGTGATTCTCCGTCACGGCCTCCTGACGCTCCTGTTACTGCTCGCTCCCGTGGGACTGTTCCTCTTCCTCGAACGCTCGTAAAGCCGTACCGATAAAAAAACGCCCGCCGGAATCCGGGGAAACCGTTCCGGCGGGATTTGCGCGTTATGAGATACCCATCCACGACAACAGCGTTTTACTCGCAATCGCCGTAATGACCGCTTTCATCGTTCCGCCGGCGAATTGCGTCAGCAGTTTGTCGATTGCGGGCTTGTCCTTGGCTTTGACGGCTTCCGTCAACTCGTCAACGGCCTTCGCTACGTCGCTGGTTTCGTTCAACCGTTCCCGGACGCTTTGCAATTCGCGTAAGATTTGCGCGTTATCGTCCGGCGCGGCGGCGTTGTAGGTTTGATTGCGTATCACGGCGGCGTTGTCGTGGAAATTGCTTTTACTGACTTCCAAATGTTCAATGCTAATTTCCATAATCCACCGTCCTACTACCTGACATTCAGATTAACGACAGCGCCGTTTTCGCGGATTTCGCAACCTTGTACATTAATCTGGAAATTTGTCTCGTTTGTTGTCCCGCTCTCAAAGATATTTGAAAAGACCTGCAACATTTGTTGTAAAAACTTCTGGTCACGGACTATAAATGAGTACACGTTTCCAGAGTTCAGGAAAATGTGAAGATACTTTTGTTCCGCGCTGTCCTGCACAGAACTCATCCATGCGGCAAAACCTACAGCTCCTACAGAAATTAGTATAACTCCAACCGTTATTATGACAATTGTTGGAGTATCATAATAGGAGTAGGACAATGCCTCTGCGAATCTCACCGTCACCAATAAACCGATGGCAAATATAATAACAGACCATACAGGGAAGCGGGGCGCGGGGAGACTTGCCGTGGAAACCATGGAAATATTGCTGATTTGGATTGAAGTATCAGACCATTTCAGCAGATGTCCGCGAATCGTAAGATTTTGCGTTGCTATAACTTTGTTTTTTGAATCGTCCGCCATAAGACCTCCTTTCACATTATAATCCAACGCTTCTGACGGGGCGGCCCTGCGGAACGCGGGAGGATGAATCCCGTTCCGCAAGTCGACCCCCGCCAGAAGCATAAAAGGCGGCGTTGAGTTACCGTACCCAACGCCGCCCTGATATAGTACAGGCGCGCACAATAAGACTGTGGCAATGACCGTTGACCCCATTCCCGCCGCTTGTAAACCGACGGAAAACGGGTATAATAGGCCAATGGCGCAATCTAATTGCCGTGTTGAGTGCCGTGTTCACTCGCATGGGGCCGTGAGGTGTGGGGACACCTTACGGCCTGCCGCTTTTATGCTTCCGTGGGTTATCATACCACATCGTTCGACGCTTTGCAAGAGGTTTCCGGAAAAAATAACGGAATTTCCCAAAATTTTTTCGACAGTATGCGCTTCCGCCGTCCTCCCCGGACAACGAAAGCGCGGTTTTTTGTTTTGCGCTGACGCTTTAATCCTCATAGTGACCGTAATTTTTCCAGCCCTCCGACGAAAACAACAGTTCATTCATCCCGGGCCATAGCCTCTAATTCCGCCAGCGTCTTGCGGACGCCGCCGCCCGCGTCAATCTCCGCCAGCCCGTGCATATGCTTCGCCATAAGCTCTTCCTCCGTCATTGCGTCCGCGCTTTTCATCTCCCGGATGGATTTCCGCAAAAACGTGGAAACGGCGTCGCCCAAGTCGATACCGTGTCCGCTGAAAACGTCTTGCGCCTCCCGCGCTAACGTCGGGTCAATTGCGATACTGTACATCATGATTCCTCCCCTCTTATCCCGATTATAGCGCGCATTCCGCAAGAAAGCAAGACGGAAATCACGCGAACGCGCCGCCGGAAAGAGAGGGATTCCGGAAAAATCGGAGAAAGTTACAAAAAAGCGCTTGCAATTCTGTGGAAACTGTGGTACGCTGTACGGGCTTTTGAAAAAGGGCGGTCCTCTGCGGGAAATCCGGCGCGATTCCGGCCCTCACGAACGCCTATATTTAAGGAGGAAACATATCATGGACCTTATCGCTGAACTGAACAAACAAGAGCTTGCGCGGGAACTGCCCCAAGTCGCCGTTGGCGATACCGTGCGCGTACACGTGAAAGTCAAGGAAGGCTCCCGCGAGCGCATTCAGGTGTTTGAGGGCATTGTCATCGCCCGCAAGCACGGCGGCATTGGCGAGACCATCACGGTACGCCGCATTTCCTACGGCGTGGGCGTCGAGAAGGTATTCCCGCTGCATTCTCCGTCCATTGAGACGATACAGGTCGTGCGGCGCGGCGTGGTGCGTCGGGCGAAGCTGTACTATCTGCGCGGACGCGTGGGCAAGCGGGCGAAAATCAAGGAGAAACTGTAATTGCCCGAGCGCGGCTTCCAAAGCGGATGGCGGCGGCTGTCCGGCGAACGTTTGGAGAGACAGGAGAGAGGCAGTTTTGCCTCTCTCTTTCTTGAACGGGACGCAATTTTTTCACCTAAGCGCTTGACGCGTCCTTGTCGCCCCCCGGAACGGGGGGAGATGTCACGAAGTGACAGAGGGGGCAAAACGTCCCCCACCCGGCGCTACGCGCCACCCTCTCCCAAAGGGGGAGGGCTTTGGACGGCGCAACCGTTCAGGTAAAATTTTTTCGCGGCATACGCGTATATGATTCGGAATGAGGGGCTGACAAATGGAGGAATCCGTAAACGAAGCGGGAGCGACGCCGGGTAAAAGCGGCGTACAGCGAAAAGACCCCGTGCGGGATTTGTTCGAGTGGATACAGGCGCTGGTGTCGTCGGTGCTCGTGGTGGTACTGCTTTTCACGTTCGTGGTACGGCTGATTGGCGTGGACGGGCATTCCATGTTGCCGACGTTACAGCACGGCGACAGGCTGTTAGTGCTCAGTTCGCTGTGGTATCACGATTACCGGTACAAGGATATCGTGATTCTGCGCAAGGAGACTTTTGACGAAAAGCCGATTGTCAAGCGGGTTATCGCCACGGAGGGCCAGACCGTGGACATTGATTTCCACGTCGGCATTGTGTACGTGGACGGCGTCGCGCTGGACGAGCCGTATATCAATGAGATGACGTACACGGAAGAGGGGATAACGTTCCCGCTGACGGTGCCGGAAGGAAGCGTGTTTGTCATGGGCGACAACCGCAACCATTCCAGCGACAGCCGCCACAGCCGTCTGGGGACGGTCGACACGCGTTATATTATCGGGCGGGCGGTATTTCTGCTGTTTCCGGGGCTGGATTCGGTGACGAAGGAACGGGAGTTCTCCCGCGTGGGCGTACTCTCCGCCTGACGCGGAACGGAAAATGCTTGCGGGAAACGGTACGCGGGACACTTTCAGGAATGACAGCGGCGCGGAAAGGGCGGGGAGCGTATGAATATACAATGGTACCCGGGGCACATGGCGAAAACGCGCCGGATGATTAGCGAGCGTTTGCGGCAGGTCGACGCGGTCTGTGAGATACTTGACGCCCGGATTCCGGTATCAAGCCGCAACCCGGACGTGGAGGAGCTGACGGCGGGCAAGCCGCGTCTCATCGTACTGAACCGCGCCGACCAAGCCGACGTAAGCGCCACGGCGCGTTGGAGCGATTCCTTCCGGGCGCGGGGTTACGCCGTACTGACGACGGACGCCAAGAGCGGACGCGGCGCGGGGAAATTCGCTGTCGCCGTGCGCGGACTGCTTGCGGAGAAGTTGAAAGCGTATGCCGACAAGGGGCAGTCGGGGCGCGTGATACGCGTCATGGTACTGGGGATTCCGAACGTGGGCAAATCGACGTTTATCAACCGTATCGCGGGGCGGAACGTCGCCAAAGCGGAAGACCGTCCGGGCGTGACGCGGGCGGGACAGTGGATACCGATTGACAAACAGTTGGAGTTACTCGACACGCCCGGGATTTTATGGCCCAAATTCGACGATGAAGCGACGGGATTACGGTTAGCGTTCACGGGCGCGGTCAAGGACGAGATTCTTGACGCGGAAACGCTGGGATGTCATTTTATGGCGTATATGGCGGAACTCGCGCCGGAAAGTTTGATAAGCGCCTACAAACTCCCGTCGTTACCCTTGCGGGAGGCGTCGGAGGACGCGATTGCTTACGGCTACCGCTTACTGCAAGCCGCCGGACGTAAACGGGGCTTTCTGATTTCTGGCGGGGAAATTGACACGGAACGCATGGCGCGTATTTTACTGGACGAGTACCGCGCCGGAAAACTCGGACGCTTAACGTTGGAACTCCCAGAGTAAAGCGCGAACGGCAATCAAAGCGCAAGCGTATTCCGTCCGGAATCCTGCGCGGGCAAAAACCGGAATGAGGCGCGAATTATGAAAGCAAAAACCGTCATTGACTGGTGGGCGCATGAGCGCGGCGCGTGGGCGTCGGGGTACGCGACCGTATGCGGATGTGACGAGGCGGGCGCGGGGCCGTTGGCGGGGCCGGTGTACGCCGCCGCCGTGATTCTCCCGCCCGTATGCGACATTCCCGGCCTGAACGATTCCAAAAAGCTGTCCGAAAAGCGTCGGGAGGCGCTCTACGATACGATTACGCGGACGGCGTCAGCGTGGAGCGTGGCGCGTGTGGAGGCCGCCGAGATTGACGCCACCGATATTTTGAGCGCCCGCATTAAGGCAATGCAACGGGCGATAGACGGCTTGTCCATCCGTCCCGATATGGCGCTTGTGGACGGCAACCGCGACCACGGACGCACGGCGGCGATTTGGACGCCTCACGTTATGATTGTGCGCGGCGACGCGGAAAGCGCGTCCATCGCGGCGGCGTCGATAGTGGCGAAAGTGAGCCGTGACAGGTACGTCGTCACGGACTTGGCGCGGCGTTATCCGCAATACGCGTTCGCAAAGCACAAGGGATACGGGACAAAACTGCATTACGAACTGTTGGACCAATACGGCCCCTGTCCGGCGCACAGGCGGAGCTACTTGAAAAAGTGGGAGGCCCGACGCCGGGAAAAATTGCATGAGTGAGGCGAAAGCAATGCGGGAGGCGTCCGAAAGGACGGG
>JAFSOM010000499.1 GCA_017447005.1 Oscillibacter sp. | reverse complement strand
TGAGAATCAGCGGCTTGTCCCGCAAATCCTGCGGGCGAATGGTTTCACATTCGGCAAGCGGGTCGTCTCTGCGCATGAGAACGCCCCATTTGTCTTTGATGGGCAAAGCCTGAACTTCATAGCGCGACATATTGACGACGCCCAGCATGACGCCGAAGTCCGCAAGCCCTTTGTCCAGCCGCTCCTCTACGTCGGCGCTGTCGCCGCTGGAAATGCGGTAGTGAATCCGGGGACAGCGTTCCTGTAATTTTTTCGCGGTTCGGGCCAGAAAGCGCACGGCGTCCGTCTCCCCCGCGCAGATGTAGATGTCTCCCATCACGGCATCGCCGGAAAGGGAGAACGCCGCTTCCGTCTTGTCCGCCAAAAGAACGATTTCCTCGGCGTGTTTGCGCAGAAATGTTCCCGCTTCCGTCAGCGTTACCTTTTGATTGCGCCGTCCGCGCCGGAACAGCGTCACGCCCAGTTCCTTTTCCAAATCCATGAGTTGCCGGGAAATCGTCGGCTGCGTAATGTTCAGCAGTTCCGCCGCGCCCGACACGCTTTGTGTCTTTGCGACCGCCAGAAAGTAACGTAAAACGCGCAGTTCCATATTCATCCCTCCCCAAATGATTCTACCACGGTTTCATATGCCCGTCAAGCATAGGTTTCCATACAAAAAAGGTATTTGACATTGTGGAGAAATTCAGGTATGTTATGCGCAAGGATAAGCGGAGGGAGGACTAATGATGGAAAAGCGAATGCTGGAAGGAAAAACCGCCGTTATTACTGGAGCCAGTTACGGCATGGGTCGGACAATGGCGGAATTGTTCGCGGAAGAGGGCGCGTCCGTCGTGCTGACCGCACGAGGACAGGAAAAACTGAATCAGGTCGTAGAGGGTATCCGGGCTAACGGCGGCAAAGCCGTAGGCGTCGTGGCGGACGTATGCTCCACGGAGGACACAAAGCGCGTTTTTGAAACCGCTCTGCGGGAGTTCGGCGACGTGGACATCCTGATTAACAACGCCGGAATCGGAGAGCAGAAGATGATTGACGAAACCGACGACGACTGGATGTTATACGTCATGAACACGAACCTTGGCGGCCCCATGCGTTACATCCGGGAAGCGCTGAAAATCTTCCTTCCGAAAAATGACGGCGTGATTATCAACGTGTCCTCCGTCAACGGAACGCGTCCCTTCTGCGGCGCGACCTACACGTCCACAAAGGGCGCTTTGAACACGCTGACAAAGAATGTGGCTATGCGCCTGATTGATACGAATATCCGCTGTAACGCCGTAGCTCCCGGCGCGACGAAAACTCCGGCGCACGAGGCCAACAAAAAAGGCGAACAGCCCGGAGGCGCGAAAATGTTGGAGTATAGCAAGCATTACGTATATTTCCCTGGCCCGGAATGCGAGTGCGTTGACCAGGCCTACGCCTGTCTTTATCTTGCCAGCAAGATGGGCAGGGCCGTCCGGGGACAGGTAATTCAAGTCTGCAACGGCGCGTTTCTGTGACGGGAGGCGTTTTATGGAGTTGCGGGAGTTTCTGGACTTTGCGAACGCGGGAAAAACGATTGCCGCCGATTCTGAGGAAATCGCGTTCAGCGGGTATCTGACGCAGGAGGCGTTGAAGATTACCGCGCAAATCAATTCCGGCTATCATACGCCGGAAGAGATTCAAGAGCTTTTCGCGGAATTGACGGGACAGCCCGTCAACCGGACGCTCGGACTGATACCGCCGTACCATACCGACTGCGGAAAAAACATCCGTATCGGGGAACGCGTCTTTATCAACGCCGGATGTACGATACAGGACCAGGGCGGCGTGTGGATTGGCGACGGCTCCCTGATTGGACATCACGCGATGATTGCCACGCTCAACCATGATTTTGACCCGGAAAAGCGTCACGATTTGCATCCGTCCCCGGTGCGGATTGGGAAAAACGTATGGCTTGGCGCGAACGTGACGATTCTCCCCGGCGTAACGGTTGGCGACGGCGCGATTGTGGCGGCGGGCGCGGTGGTGACAAAAGACGTGCCGGAGAATACGGTCGTGGGAGGTATCCCCGCGAAGGTGATAAAATCCATTCAGTGACAAGGGAGGTTGCTATGAAACGGAAGAAACTGTGGCTGATTCCCGCTGTTCTTGCGCTGGCGCTGTTGTGCGCCTGCGGCGCGACGCAAAACGCGCCGTCAGAACCGGAGGAGAACGCGGAAGAACTCTCCGCCGAAACGGTCAACGCGGATTCACAGGAAGGAGAAATTGTAATGGACGGACTGACTTTGACAAACGAATGGGACAAAGTTTTCCCGCAAAGCGACAAGGTGAACCACCGCAAAGTGACGTTCCATAACCGCTATGGAATTACGCTTGCCGCCGACCTGTACGAGCCGAAAGACGCGCAAGGCAAACTGCCCGCTATCGCCGTTTCGGGGCCGTTCGGCGCGGTCAAGGAGCAGTCATCCGGGCTGTACGCGCAGATTATGGCGGAGCGCGGATTCCTGACCATCGCCTTTGACCCGTCCTATACGGGCGAGAGCGGCGGCGAACCCCGCTATGTCGCCTCCCCGGACATCAATACCGAGGACTTCTGCGCCGCTGTCGATTTCCTGTCCGTACAGGACAACGTAGACCCGGAGAAAATCGGCATTATCGGAATCTGCGGTTGGGGCGGTATGGCCGTCAACGCGGCGGCGATTGACACGCGGATTAAGGCTACCGTGGCGTCCACGATGTACGACATGAGCCGCATTGCCGCCAACGGCTATTTTGACGCCAACACGGAGGACGACCGCTACAACGCCCGCGTCGCCCTCAACGCCCAGCGCACGGAGGATTATAAAAACGGAACGTACCAGCTTGCGGGCGGCGTGGTTGACCCGTTGCCGGACGACGCGCCCTATTTTGTCAAGGACTACTACGCCGATTACAAGACGGAGCGCGGCTATCATCCCCGTTCCCTGAACTCTAACGGCGGCTGGAATACGACCTCTTCCCTGTCCCTGATGAATATGCCCCTGTTGGCTTACGCCAGCGAAATCCGCTCTCCCGTACTGCTCATTCACGGCGAGAAAGCGCATTCCCGTTATTTCAGCGAAACCGCCTATGAGAAGCTCACGTCCGGCGCTTACGCGGACAACAAGGAACTGATGATTATTCCCGACGCGGTTCATACCGACCTGTACGACCGGACGGACATCATCCCGTTCGACAAGATTGAGACGTTTTTCAAGGACGCTTTAGGCTGACGAACCATACGCGCCGCCTCCCGTCGGATTCGCGGGAGGCGGCCTTTTGAAAGGACAGTGTGAAACATGTCAAAGAAAATTCTAATCGTATCCTCCAGCCTGCGCACGGGGAGCAACTCGGAACTGCTGGCGCGTGAGGCCGAACGCGGAGCGCGTGACGCGGGGCATGAGGTCGAGCTTCTCACCCTGAAAGAAAAAGACCTGCGTTTCTGCAAAGGCTGTCTGGCCTGTCAAAAAACGGGCAAGTGCGTCATCCGGGACGACATGGACAGCATGATTGGCAAAGTGCGGGGCGCGGAGGTTCTGGTGTTCGTTACGCCTATCTACTATTACGAACTGAGCGGACAGTTAAAGACGTTTCTGGACAGGTGCAATCCGCTGTTTCCGCAGAAGTACGCTTTCCGGGACGTGTATCTGATGAGCGCGTCGGCGGAGGACGGCGACGAGGTGTGGCAAACCGCCGCGAACGGCTTGCAAGGCTGGATTGCCTGTTTTCCGGAGTGCCGTTTCGCGGGGAATTTCAGCGGCGGCGGTCTGAACGACGCGAAAGAAGCCGCGAAATGTCCCGACATTTTGGAGCGGGCGTATCAGTTCGGAAGGGGGCTGTGATGAAAACACGCTATATGAATTATGCCGCCGCGCTTTTTGCGCTTTTGCTTTTGCTCACGTCCTGCGCGTCGAGAGACAATGCAACGGCGGAGGGCGAAGCGGTTTCCGAAATGGGCGCGGTTCGCCTGACGGAAACGGCAAATCTGATGGAGACGGTTCAACAGATGGAGGCGGCGTTTCAAGGCGATTCCGCGTCAACTCTCTTTGACGCGGAATCCGCTCTGTTGCGGGCGGAGCGTTCGGAAAGCGGCGTC
>JAFSOM010000498.1 GCA_017447005.1 Oscillibacter sp. | reverse complement strand
CCGGTCAGCCCACGCCGTGCAACGGTCTCTGGAACATGAATAAAACATATCATAGTCTGTAATAATTTGTCAATTACAAACTGAAAACTTTTTATGAACAATTTGTAAAAGTTTTGAAATGTAAACATTTTGTAAATTTTCACGCGGTTTTCTTCCTGAATTTGCAAGGAGTGGGAAAATATGGCATTCTCGATTTTATGGACTTTTCTTGTTGCGGGCGCGTTACTTTTCGGCGCGTATTCGGGACATCTGGACGCCGTATCGGGGGCCGCGCTGGAGGGCGCGTCGGCGGCGGTGGAATTATGTATCGCTATGGCGGGGGCTATGGCGCTATGGAGCGGCGTCATGGAACTATTGCGCGCAACGGGCTTGGCGGACGGCTTGGCGCGGCTGTTCCGTCCGGCTCTGCGGCGGCTGTTCCCGGAGGCCAGTCAGGACGCGGAGACGCTCTCGGCGCTCTCAGCGAATGTGACGGCGAATCTGTTAGGCCTCGGCAACGCCGCCACGCCGCTGGGAATCCGCGCCGCGGAGCGTATGGCCCGCGAAAGTCCCGGACGCGCCAGTGACGAATTATGCAGGCTGGTCGTACTGAATACGGCGTCGATACAGCTTTTCCCGGCGACGGTGGCGTCGTTACGGAGCGCGGCGGGGTGTCAGACGCCGTTGGACATTCTCCCGGCGATATGGCTGACTTCCGCGGCGTCGGTGACGGTCGGACTGTGCGCCGAACGCCTGTTAAGCCGCGCCGGAACGGAACGCCGCGCCAAATCTCCGCGAAGGCGTGCGGGAGGCGCGACGGCATGAATTTTTCGTCGCTGATTCTTCCGTTGTTACTCTCGGGCGCGGGACTTTTCGGACTGTGGCGCGGCGCCGACGTGTACGCCGCCCTGACGCGTGGCGCGGAGGACGGTTTCCGCGTCCTGTTACGTATTTTCCCGGCCTTGGTGACGCTACTCCCCGCTATCGCTATGTTCCGGGCGTCGGGAGCCATGGACGCTCTAGCGACGCTGTGCGGCCCGCTCTGGACGGCGTTAGGGATTCCGCCCGAAGTCGCGCCGCTTATGCTGATTCGTCCCGTCTCGGGGAGCGGCGCCTTGGCCGTCACGGGGGAGCTTCTCCGCGTCCACGGCCCCGACAGCCTCATCGGGCGTATGGCGGCGGTCATGCTCGGCAGTACGGAAACGACGTTCTATACAATCGCGGTCTATTTCGGCGCGGCGGGGGTACGGCGTACCCGTCACGCAATCCCGGCGGCGCTCGCGGCGGATGTCACGGGCTTTCTCGTCGCCGCGTGGAGCGTGAGACTGCTTTTCCCGACATAACAACGCCGGACATTCCGACGTAACAAAGCCGGACATTTCAACGTAACAAAGCCGAACATTCCGACATAACGAAACCGGACAGAGACATAAAGCCCTGTCCGGCGTCGCGTATTCCCTATGAAACGCGTTCCCGGCGCGTCAAACGACTAAAACGCGTTCCCGGCGCGCCGTTACCGCTGACCGCCGGATAACTCTTTCCGCAGTTGATTCAAATGCCGGAAATATCCGTTTTGCGTCGCGTCGCCCGGCTCAAATTCCAGCAGAATGGTAAGCCGCGTCAGCAGAAGATTCAATACCGCGTTTTTGAAATTTTTCATCATCAACCGCCCCTTTTCATGATTTCCTTTCCATTTCCTTCGGAATATGCTATGATAATAACATTTCCGGCGGCGGTTCTCTAACAGAATCGTCTTGGATAATTGTCAAAATCGTACGCGAAAAGGAGGCGGCGTCATGCGCCTGACGGTTATCGAACTTATGCGGGACGCGTCGGAAGTGGTTCAGTACGAGCGTGACAGCGTGCGCTTGTATATCCGTAACGGCAAACTGTCCGCGTATCCGGACTTGCGCGCCCCGTGCCACTGGCATGAGGATTTGGAATGTATCCGCGTTTTGTCGGGGAGTATGCGCTATTTCATCGACGGGGAACGGATTCTCCTGCAAGCGGGCGATTGCCTGATAGTCAATTCGCGCCGTATGCACTACGGTTTCGACTATCAGGGCGGAGACTGCGCGTTTTCCTGCATTCTCTTTCATCCGTCCCTGCTGACCGGGAGCGAGACGCTTCGGAATCATGAACTGTTTCCCGTCCTGACGCCATCCGGCCCCGGATACTGGCATTGTCAGGCCGACACGGATTTCGGACGGGAAACGGCGGCGTGTCTTGACCGGATTTCGGCGTTACAGCAAGACGCGCCGGACGCTTACGAATGGGAAGTCATCGGACTTTTGCACATTCTCTGGGGAAACCTGCGGCGGCATACGCCCCTGTTTTCCGTAAAGTCCGGCGAAACGCATTCGGATATGGAACTGCAACGGGATATGGTCGCGTTTATTTACAGGCGCTATCAGGACAAATTGACGCTCGCGGACATCGCCGCCGCCGGACACGTCAGCAGAAGCAAATGCTGTCAGATATTCCGGCGCTATCTGCAACAGACGCCGATAGAATATTTGAACGCGTACCGCTTAAAGGTCGCAAGCCATTTATTACGCGATACCACGCAAAGCGTCACGGAAATTGCGTTTTCCTGTGGCTTTAACCATTTGAGTTATTTTTCCCGGATGTTTTTCACTCAGTACGGCATATCCCCCGGGACGTACCGAAAACGCGTGCGGCAAAATCCGGACGCGTAAGGGGATGAAAAAAAGCGGGGAGAGCGTCCCCGCTTAAATAAGCGCCGTCAGCCCACGGCGAGACTTGCCCCGGACAAGTCCAGCGGTTGCGGAATGCCGTAATCAAAGCCGTACAAACGCCGGTTGGAGTAGGATTCGTCCGCAAGCTCAAAGTGCAGAACCGCGAACTGTTCCGGATTGCCGAACCATTCACGCAACAAGCCGGAGGCGTCGGAGGGCAGATGTTGCGGCAACGCGCCTTGTCCGAAGTCGTAAAACTCCCGGAACTGGTCGTCAAGCGTGAAAATATCGAGCGTCATACCGTCGCCGCAAGTCTGGAGCATGAGAAAGTTACTTCCGCCCGTGCGGGGTTGCGAAGCGTCCGCCGCCCCGTCACATTGGTGAATCACCGTACCATAGGCCGGATAATCCCCCAGCGGCACGGCAATATCGGCGCCGTTCACGCTCACATGGAAGCTGTATGGGGCCTCCGCGACGCTCAGGTACGGTAACACCGTCTCCGCGCCAGCGTAGTATTCCATTTGATATTCTTCCGTGAAATAGCCGTCAAGCAGGATGTCATAGGCGTAACTGTCCGGCGCGGCGAAATATTTGGGGTTGAAGATGTCCGGGTAGGCGCTGAACGGGATATAATATTTCACGCTTTGCGGCGCGTCGGGGTAATTGACCTGTCCGTTAAAGTAGAAGCTGACGCCCTCATAGCCCAGCGTCCACGAAAATTCCGGCGAACTGACGCCCGAGGAAAACGCGTCGTCAAGGAACGCGCCGACGGAATCGTCATCCCCGGCGACAGCCGTCAGCGCGGATTGCAGGCCGTCCAAATCCGTCACGACTTCCGCCAGCGTCAGCGCGTGACCGTCCGTCGTGTCGAAGTTGTAGCCCGTCTTGATGTCCAGCGCCTGACGGTTTACGCGGTTGTCCATGGTTCGATGTTCCGTGAAGCAGAACGCGATAGTGTCGGCGCGTTGGATATAGGCGCGAATCGTCGTAGAAAATGGCGCGTCCTGTTCGACAAAACCGTTTTCGACCAGTTCGGACGCCTGATTCAAGCATTCCTCCGCGTCGCGTTCGGCTGTTTGCGCGGCCTGCGTATCGTATTCGTCCAGCGCGTCGGACAGCCGTTGCCACTGGTACGCGTTCGCCGGGGACAGGCGCGGATAGTATCCGGTGACGGTTACGCCGTTTTTACCGTCGTAGCGTTCCAGCGAGGCAATATCCGAGTAGACGGGAATCGGATGTACGCCGTCCGCTTTGAGCGAGAAGGCGTAAAATTCCCCGTCCATGCAGTCGACGAGAATGTACCCGCCGCATAGCTTTACGTCCATGGGCCAGAGGACGGACGGCATATCGAACGCGTCAACGGGCCTTCCGTCCGTCATGCGGCATATGCGCGTTTGACTGGTCAGGTAGTCGGCGCCGCCGAGCGTATAGCCGCCCGACCAGAAATCAATGTCGCCTTCCACGGGGTTGAGACGCTCATCGGGAATCCGTTCTCCCGTGCGCAAATCGTAACAGACGGTCAGGAAGTCGCCGCTCGTATCGGAATAGTGGAGCGTGGCGAGAAAGCCGCCGACGGTAAAGCCGTAACAGTCGCCGCCGTCGCTGTCGAAGGTCAACGCGCCCTGTATGCCGTCGGCGTCCACGCGGTAGAGCGTACAGGCCGAATAATCGTATTCCGCGCCGGCGTCGGCGACGCTGTACCAGAACGCGCCGCCCTCCGCCGTACCGCCCCACGCGTAAGGCTCATCGACAACGAGGCCGTCGCCGACGGATTCGCCGTCGTCACGAAATACCAATAGACGCCGCGGCGATACGTCATAGCTGATGGCCTGAATGCCGGTAAAGCCGTCGGCGCAGCCGAGGCCGTAGAAGTCCTCCCAGCTTTCGAGGATGTCCCCGGTCTGACGCGATACCGCCGCCACGCTCGCGGCTCTTGCGGGTACGCCGTCCTCCCATTCTTCGCTTTCGGGCATTTCCACGTACACGACCTCGCGGCCCGCGCCTACGACGCCCGAACCAAACGGATAAATGGGGGCGTCGGTCACGGCGCGGGAACTACCGTCGGTAAGATTCGCTTCCCGCAGTTCGCCGTGCAGGTTGACATAGAACAGCGTCCGCCCGTCCGTACAGATGGAAACGTCATAGGGGATTTCATCGGGAATTATCAGGGAGGCGGCGCCGTCGCGTA
Source organism: Oscillibacter sp. (assembly GCA_017447005.1). Taxonomy (GTDB): domain Bacteria; phylum Bacillota; class Clostridia; order Oscillospirales; family Oscillospiraceae; genus Oscillibacter. Next base: position 964 of record JAFSOM010000498.1, on the reverse strand, counting down.
CATAGTAGACGCCGTCGCCGAAAGAAGTATAGGCGCCGTCCCGGAAAGCGACGGTCGTTCCGGCGTAGAAAGCGCCTTCCCGTGCCGTCGGCGCCTCGCCGTAGACAAGCGCCGCCTCTTTCGCAACGTCCGCCCCTTCCGCGCCCTCCGCAACGTCCGCGACGGTCTCGACGCGCTTTGTCACGCTCTCCGCGCCCCCGGAATCCGTACCGGACGGCGCGACGGTTCCGGCGCATCCGGTCAGCAGACAACATAACAGCGCGATAAGAATCTTTCTCATTTTCAAACGTTCCTCCTTAAATAAGCGCATAGGATTTGCGCTGCATTTCGCGGTATTGGCATATCCTCCGCGGCGCGAATATCCCCTCAATTTCCCGCTCCGGAATGATAGCAAAGTCTCTGCCGCGCCCGGACAAGGACGCGTCTCCGCCTGTGAAGCGTTACCGCGAAGACGGCGTCGAGCAGTTTGGATACTCCTCCCGGAACGGGCAACATTATCGTGATACGGAGCGAAGAGAATTTACATTCGGAGAAAACAACTGAAAGCTCTGAGAAATGGACGAAAAAGCGCCGTTTTACTGCATAAGGGCGTGGAGAAGTCCACATCCTATAGCCTATCTATTCACTTGCGTTTCCGTTGGACATTATACACAGGCGCGGAAAAAATTGCAAGCCCTTTATCAATGCTACGCGGCTTTGCATATGCGTGTAGGAATCATTGGCAAGTTGCGCTTTTCGCCCTCATCCGTCACTGCATGGCGCCTTTCCCCCGTTCCGGGGGAAGGGTAAATTTGCAACGTTTTTCATAAAAAATCAGGGGCGCCGTTATCTGTGCGGGAAATTTTAAACGCAAACGCTTTTAATCTTGTCCTTCCCCCGTCTACGGGGGAAGGTGGCGCGCAGCGCCGGATGAGGGCGAATTTTATCCGCCTTAACGCCTGTACCCTCTGAGGGAAGGCGTCAT
>JAFSOM010000497.1 GCA_017447005.1 Oscillibacter sp. | reverse complement strand
CTATTTCCCGCCACGTCCGCATACAGGCGGCATAGGAACTCACGGAAGAAAAGGTATCCTGTCCGGCGAAGCGATTGGACGCGGCTACAATTTCGTAATCCGTAATCAGTTTGTCCAACTGCTCCTCTCCGGTTTCCTGGTCCCAAAGCCACAGTGCTTCGCCGGAAAACGTGCTGCGTACATCGTTCATCATGTACGGCGTGCCAATCGCGTCGGCCAGCGCGACCAGTTTCCCGTCGCGGAACGTCCGCAGGAACTCCGCCAAGGCTTTCTGACCGTTTTCCGGCGTCAGCAGGCTTGCAAGCTGGTCGGACGCGGCGGGGAAGTCCAAAAGTCTGCCGCCCAGTTTCGCCGCGAGAGAAGGCACGTTGTCGCCGCTACTGTTGTTTGCGATTTTGCCGACGATGTCCAGGAACCAGCCCAGATTATTCGTGTCAATGGTCTTATAACACCAGAGCGGGCAACCCAGTTTCGTCAGGCGGAGGCGCATTTGGGAGGCGGCCTTCTCCACCGAGGAACTGCCGGGAACCTGAAACGCCTTTGCCGTGAAATCCACAAAGGCTTTCTGCGGCACGGACATAATCTCAAGATATTTCTTCTTATAGCGGTTGTCCTCTATTCCCTGTGAGGGATTCTGGCGCTTGAAGCACTCCCCGATATGGTCGCCGAGGTAGTCCGGCGTCTGGATGTCTCCCTGTTCTCCCGCCTCCCCGATGCCATAGCGGTAGGGCTCCCCGGCGTACTCTTTCAGGAGAAAGCCCGTGAGGAAAGCGTAGAGGTTGCAGGGCATAAAGCCTCTCTCCGCGAGGAAGTCGTAAATTTCCTCGTGGGAGACGCGAATATCCGTAGCAAGGCGGGATTGTATCATCTCGTCAAGTTCCGTTTTGAGCTTGGAGATTGGCAACATCGGCGACTGTTTCCAATACTCCGGGACGTTCCAAGCGCCGTTCATGAGGGACGGTATGTCTTTTTGCAGAAAGATTCCGCCGAACGGACGCTCCCCGCGCTTATCCACGTACAACTGACGAATGCCGTATTTCGCGCTGGCGGGATAATTGTCCTCATGGAACAGATTTTCGCTGACGGCGGCGTTGTCGGCGGTGTTGTCGAACGCGAGCGGATACTTTTCCCGGAGAATCTCCGGAAGAACGCGGGTTCTCAACTGCTTTACGGCGCAGGATTCCTTGTTGAAGCGTTCGCCGCAATAGACAAGGACGTTTCCGTTGGCAACGTCGTCTCTCCACGCGTCCATCTGCTCTTGCACGCGATTTTTGTTGGTGTCGGCAATCTGCGGGTCTTTGGGCCGCCAATACTCCTCTTGTCCGGCGTACTTCGCCCACTCCTCGAAACGCTCCGCGCCCATAGGGACGCCGCTCGCGTCTATCAAGACCAGTCCGCGCTTTTCGGCGTCCGTCCGCGCCTCCGCAATCAGCTTACGTAGTTTCCTTTGCTCTTCCTCGTCACGGGCGAAGCAAATCGCGCCGTAAATGTGGAAATCCACGGCGGCGGCGCTCCCTTTGGAGACGCGAAGCGTGCGCGGACGGTCGTTCAGCTTATTGACCTCTCTGGTAAACGTCGCCGCGGTGACCGCGACAAAGCGGAAACGCGCCTTTTGGGATACTGACAGCGGAAACGCGTTCATCAATTCCGCGTCGGTCACAAGGCGGGAAGTCGCGGTTTCCTCTCTCAGACGGTTCACAATCACGTCGATTTGCGCCTGGTCGCCCTGCACCGTGGCGGTGATGTACTCGTCCACGCCACTTTCCGTAGGGGATGTCACAAGAATGCGGAGCTGGTCTTTCAACTGGTTTTTCAAGATGTTTTCCGGGCTTGTCGTAAAATAGCCGTCCGGACTGCTACAGGCGTCCCAACCCTCGAAGGCAAGGCGAATATTCTTTTCTGTGGGGCGGAGAAGCGCAACCGAGTTGTTTAATTTCCGGCTGATGGCCTGCATCAACAGCACGACTTTCAAGACGCGCTGTTGTTCCCTGTTCAACTTCCGCGCGTTCTGCGGGTAGGTGTCCAGAATGCTGGCGATAATCATGTCCAGGTTGGTGCGTCCTTCCCCGGGGCCGTGTTCGTCCCGGCCCTTTTCATAGAAAAAGTTCCAGAGATAATCCATCGTGAGGAAGTCGCAGTCGTCCGGGCTGTAGCGCTGGATGAACCACTGGAACGCCTGTAGATTCTCGCTGTCCTCGTTTTTCATGAAGTTGAACATACTGCGCTGGTTGGAGGCGAAGTTTTCGGAGAGGTGCTTTAGCGCCAGCGCGGTCATGGGGTGAATGGGAATCATGTCCTGTAGAAGCTTGTCCGTCACGCCGACGCTCTCGGCGACGGCCCGCCGGGAATCGGGCGTGATAGCGGACAAGTCGTGCTTCCGCGATTCCCACACGCTACAAGCCGCCGGGTTCGGGTCAATGGCGTAACCAATCAGCTCAAAGGCGATGTTGTCCGGCATGGTGATTTCCACAGGCTCAAATCTGTCCTTGACGGTATTCGCCTGCGCGTCGATTCCAATCGCCCGGTCGCCGTGCGTGGAAATGACCATTTCAAAGGGTTTGCCCGCGCACAGTTCCAACAGAGACTGGAACACGTCGATATCATCCCGATGGAGTTTGAAGAAAGAGGAAAATTCGTCCCAGAAGAACACCAGCGCGGTCAATTCGTTAGCGTCAATGACCTCAGTCAGCCACGCTTTCAAGTCCTCAATCGAAAAGTCATAGACGCCAATCCGCGCCTCTTCCGACGCCTCCAGAATGTCGTTGACCAGCGTATCCGTCACGCCTTTGCCGCGGAGTTTCGAGAGAATGTCGCTCGGCGATTTCCCGGCGAAACTGCCCCAGCCGCTGTATTTGGGGTTGTCCAGCACAGCCAACTGGAAAATCCGCTGATTGCGTTCCTCCTCCAGCCATGCGGCGATTTGCCCCCGTAACGTCTGTTCGCCCAGATAGTCGTATCCCGCCTTTTTCAGCGCGTTCGATACGTCGTCGTAGACCGTCATAATAAAGCGGCGGTTGGAGGTGATGTCGCCGGACTTATAATGAAACGCGGTGACGATTTTCTCATGCTTCCGCGCCAACAGCTTGTTGCGCAGGTCGTAATTTTCCTTGAGTGCGGCGTACTTGTCAAAGTAGGCGTGAAACTGTTCGTCGGGACAGGCCAGAAGTTCCCGGACGGTCCACAGCAGACGGGACTTCCCCGTGCCATAGGAGCCGCGCACCCAAATGGAATGCTTATTTCCGTTGGTTTTCCTTGAAATCATCCGCTCGACCTTTTCCAGCAGATGCACAAACGCGCCGTGCGGGAACGTGTCAAGCCAACCGTCCGGCGACTGGCGGATAGAATCCGGCGTGACTTCCGGAAAGTAGCTCTGCTTGACCTCAAAGAACTGGCTGTAGTTGTTGATTTCCACGCTCACGGAACATTTCCCCCTTTCCGCGCCGTTACGGGAACAGCTTTAGCATATCTTCGGATTTCTTCTCCGGCCCGTACAGGACAATCCGGTTTAATCCGTGCGTGAAGGTCGCGTTGATGAAGTCCGGGTACTGCGCGGACAATCCCCGCAGGGTAACGGACAGCTCGTCCTCCGTCAGCCCGAACAGTTTCACGGGACTGACGCCGCCGGACTGGTTGGCTGTGTCCATGAGGTGGGAAAGCGTGAACTCGTAATAGTCGCCGCAGGCTTCCGCGTAACGGTAGAGCGCGTAGAGAATCACGCGGGGGTCGCGCACGGCGCAGGGCGTCCGCGTCAGGGAAACCAGCTTTTTTCCCTCGGAAACGGTTGTCCCGAAATGCAAAACCGTTCCCAGTTGCATTCCGCACAGACGCTTATATGACCGAACAATCTGCTGGGCAACCTTGGACGTTAAATTCAAAGCGGTCAAGGAATCTTCAAGCGACTGACGCGAACAGGAAACGCTCAATGGCATATTGTCAATATACCATTTTATTTGGGGATTAGCGTAGGCGAGTTGGGTATAAATCAAACCCCATGCCGCCTCACTGTTTACGCCCATTTTCTTAACGAGCGTAAAGAAAGGCGTAGTTTTCAGCGTCTTGTTTTCATCCGATATTAAAGCGCTGTGTCTCAGGAAACGCTTAAAGCGGTCGTCTTGGTCAGGTCCCAGAGAGTTATTTGTGAGAAAGGCATCTCCTCTTTCAAAGAAATCGACAACCCATTCAGGTTTCGGCGCGTGGTCATTGAAAACATTCAAAGACGGCATTCTTTTTCCTCCTGTCGCGGGAATCTGCAAAGAGGCGTATGCAAGACACCCGTCGTCTATTTGATGACAGCGCAGACAGTGACGGCAATTCTCTATTTTCAAGCCGTTTTCAAAGTGGATACATCCGTAACTGCAATTAGATTCACAGGCTCGGCAAGCGACGCAGTACGCGGACTTATGAAATACCTGCTTGAGCAATCGACCTTCCGTAGTTTCGTCATACGCTTTTGGCATATAAACGGTCACGCTGTCGCCGTTTTCCAAGACTTGATATTGGAACGGCACATTGTCCAATGTTTTCATCCATTCCCGCCAATTACTTGACGGGTTGGACATGGTGATTTTCAGCCTGTCGCCGTCAACTTCTTCTCGGTATCGCACAGGATTATTAGACAGTTTCTTTCCGTCTTTACGCCCAATCCAACCTCCGCGATTTACATAGGCGTCCAAATCCGTAACAGAGGTCGTATCGGCGATAAGATTCATATAATCCTGCGTTTCACCAGGATAGCTCATTCGCCGGAAACTTTCAGGCTTTCCCTCACCCTGTGGGCAAAACAAACATCCGGCACGGGTGTTTCCTTTCTTATATGAACCATTGAACGGAAGATTTCGGCTGTAAATATACATCCAGATTTCACAGGATGTCCAATCCAATATAGGATTGGATACTTTTTGCCCCTGCTGTTTTTTGCTTTGCTCTTCAAAGTCGTATTTCGACATCTTTATGCTTTCGTGCGCCCTCACGCCCAGAAAAACCGCGCCTTTATAATCATCCTGTCCCACAATTTCCCGCAGTTTCAGGGTTTGCGGCGCGGCTTTATGCACCGTACAGCACCATCGGAGCGTCCGGGACGGCGGGCCAAAGATACGCCAGCTCTCGTGCGGGTCGAAATGGGACGCGGCGCGGTAAAACGCGATTTCGTCCCGGCGGCACTGTTCCTCCACGGCGTCCACAAGGCGGTAGGTGTCGGGAAACTCCATGCCCGTGTCGCCGAAGACAACCTTGAATGCGTCATGAGGCAAAGCCTTTTTGACGAGTTCGAGCAATACCACGCTGTCCTTACCGCCCGAAAAGGCGACGTGAAAACAGTCGAGCTTCTTCTGATAGCGGCGGTAGTAGCTGTAGATTTTCTTGACGGCGCTTTGCTCAATGACCGCCATCAGCGCGGCGTTTTTGCGTACCAT
>JAFSOM010000496.1 GCA_017447005.1 Oscillibacter sp. | reverse complement strand
GGTTCGACGCCGCGGGCGCGGAAACTCTCGTCGGCGGCGCGTAACGTCCGGCGCAGGAAGACGAAGCTCAACGCCATGGACGCGCCCTCGGCGATGATAAAAGACAGCCATACCAGCGACAGCCGCCCCGTCAGCGACAACAGCCACGCCGTCGGAAGCAGTACCACCAACTGACGGCATACGGCGATAACGAGCGTGTAGAACGGATTGCCAATCGCCTGACACACGGAACCCGCCACGACGCAGAATCCGGCGATAGGGAAGCATAAGCTAATCAGGCGCAAGGTGACGTTTCCAATTTCGCGCATTTCCGGCGACGGGTCAAAGAAGCCCAGCAGGACGCCCGGGAAGAGTTGGAAAATCAGAAATCCCACGCTCATGATACAGATAGCGGACTTTACGGCAAGGCGAATCGTCTCTTTCATACGTTCCGGTTTGGCGGCGCCGTAGTTGTACGCGACAATGGGCACCATGCCGTTATTGAGGCCGAACACGGGCATAAAGATAAAGCTTTGCAGTTTGAAGTACGCCCCGAATACGGCGGTAGCGGCCTCCGTGAACGAAATCAGAATACGGTTCAGGAAAAAGTTCATCACGGAGCCGACGGACATCATCAGAATCGACGGTACGCCGATACGGTAAATTTCCCGCGCCGTCTGCGTATGCCAGCGGATTTGATGAATATGCAGATGTACGTCGGGGTTGAAGAAGCGGTTGAAGAGCAACGCCAGCGACGCGGCGATAATCTGCCCGATAACGGTAGCGGCGGCGGCCCCCGCGACTTCCATACGCGGCATTCCGAACAGGCCGAATATCATGATAGGGTCGAGAATGATATTGATAATGGCCCCGGTGAGTTGCGTCACCATGGACAGCGCGGTACGTCCGGTAGCCTGTAGCATACGCTCAAAGCAGAACTGACAGAACACGCCCACGGATAAGCCTAAGCAAATGCCCGTGTACGCGGAGCCATAGGAGATGATGTTCGGGTTTTCGGTGAGGGTACGGAAGAACACGCGGGAGAAGCCAAGTCCGATAACAGCGAACGCCGCCGCGCTGCATAAGCTCAGGAAGATTCCGGTATTGGCGGAACGGTCGACGACATCCTGCTTTTTTTCGCCCAGCGAGCGCGACAGTAACGCGTTCATGCCGAGCGCGGTACCGGAGCCGACGCCAATCATGAGATTCTGCAACGGGAACGCGAGCGAGACGGCGTTAAGGGCGTCCTGCCCGAGCCGCGCCACGAAAACGCTGTCCACGACGTTATAGAGGGCCTGAAAGAGCATGGAAACCATCATCGGGACGGCCATGGTAAAGAGGAGGCGTCCGACGGGCAACACGCCCATTTTATTTTCGCCCGGGTTTCCGGGTACGGCTTTCGACATCGAAAACACATCCTTTCGTAAAAACGGGAAAGCGGATATTCTGCGCGACAATTTGACATCCACTGACATATTCACTTTGAAAAGGGAGTGCGTGTGCCCAGTATAATAAAAACGCCGATTAAAAAAACGAAAATGTTAGAATGTACATAACCGCTTAGTAGGGTAAATACGAGCCTGAGGAAAATCCCCTGCCTTAACTCCAAACCTACGGAAAATCCAAAAAACTGCCCCTCAATAAACATTGCGAGAATCAACGCCATACCAAGAAAGCCCGCAAATTCGCCGAAGTTGCTTTCCGCGATATTCTTAATGCGCATTAGCGTTGCGGTGACGAGCATGACGGCGTAACTAAACGCCCAGCCTACATAATAGCCCAAATAAGAGCCTAAACTGCCTCCAAATAGAAAGCCCCCGCGAATGCCAGCGATAACGCAAAGCAACATCAGTACGCCGCCGACGCCTTCCGCAAGCGCGGTATTTTTCGCTTTCGTCTCCGGCGGATACGTCGGACTTGCGGATTTAACAGGCCTCCCTAGCGCCCCTGCGATTTCTTCCGCAAGCGCGTATAAATTGGGCAACGGGACGATTTGAATCTGTTTCAGATAATACCGTACCCACGGAACGTTTTTCACATCCTTTTTGTCGGTCTGATAGGGCATAATTTTTTTACGTCCGAACGCGTTGGCAACTTCATTTTCAACGTGGGAGGAATGCGCCGCGCCGTCATCCAACAGAAGGAGAAAAACCTTGCAGTTCTCAATCTGCGTTATGACCTCGTGCGCGAAATCGTCTCCGGCGGATACGTCACGCTTGGCGTACCAGCAACGGATACCCTTGTTTTCCAATATCTTCGCAATATTTCTAGCCAAAATGCCTTCCGTTTTGTCGTGGTAGCTGATGAATACGTCGGCCATAGGTCACACATCCTTGCAAAGTTCGGCAGTAGAGCGGTCAAAGCGCGGCGGAATGGAAAAAGTTGCAAATTCCATGCGGACGCGCTACCCTCTCCCGGGGGACGGGAGAGGGCGTATTTTTATTGACGTTGGCGTTGGAAAAACGGTGGCGCGGTAACGGTTGGACGGCGTATGGTTAGCGTTGGAGTTCGCCGGTGGCGAGTTTGGTCAGGTAGGCGTTGAGGAAACCGTCGAGGTCGCCGTCCATGACGCTGTCGATAGCGCTGGTTTCGTAGCCGGTGCGCGTGTCCTTGACGAGCTGGTAGGGCATGAACACGTAGGAGCGAATCTGACTGCCCCACTCGATTTTCATCTGTACGCCCTTGATGTCGGAGATTTTCTCGGCGTGC
>JAFSOM010000495.1 GCA_017447005.1 Oscillibacter sp. | reverse complement strand
AACGCCGGGTTGACGTGTCCCGCCGTGCCGCCGCAGGTGAAGAGCGCCCGTTTCCATACTTTTTTCATGTCCGCCCCTCCTCACAGTTTGCGACATTCGCCGCCGCTACAATTTCATCTGACGCGATACCGAAAGCACAATTCCCATTTCCGCAAGCTGTATGAGAATCGCCGTGCCGCCGTAGCTGAAGAACGGCAACGAGATTCCGGTCGTGGGAAGAAAGCCCGTCACGACGCCGATATTAAAGAACGTCTGCATAGCCATTTGCGTGATGACGCCCGTCACGAGCAGACTTCCGAAGCGGTCGCGGGCGTGCAAGGCAATCCAGTAGCCGCGCAGAATCATTGCCGCGAACAACAGCATAATGAGCGTTGCGCCAATCAAGCCGAGTTCCTCGCAGACCACCGCGAAAATAAAGTCGTTGTGCTCCTCCGGCAGATACAGAAACTTTTGACGGCTTTTTCCAAGTCCGACGCCGAACAGGCCGCCCGAACCAATCGAAATGAGGCTTTGCACCAACTGATAGCCGTCGCCCTGCGCGTCGATAAAGGGATTCTTCCACATGGCGATACGCGATTGACCGTAGGGAATGAGGCCCTTTATCATCAGGAACGCCCCGAGACCCGCGCCGCCGACCGCGCCCAGTACCCAGTAAAGCTCAATCCCGCCGACTAACATCAGAACCGCGCCCGTGCCCAGAATCAGAATCGTGCCGGACAAGTGCGGCTCCAACATCATCAGTACGGCGATAATGCCCATGATACGCAGATAGGGCCAGATTCCGTCGCGGAACGTGCGCATTTTGTCACGCTTGCGGGAGATGTCGCTGGAAAACCAGATAATCACCGCCAGTTTCGTAATCTCCGACGGCTGAAAGCGGAATAAGTTCCCGACGCCAATCCAGCGCCGTGCGTTATGGCTTACCTTGCCGATACCGGGTATCAGCACGAGAACCAACAGCACAATCGAAACTATCATAAACAGTTTTGCGATACCGCGCAGACGCTGATAGTTTATCCGGCTTGCGATAAGCATAAAGCAAATGCCCGCCAGCGCGAAGAGGCCTTGCAGACGGAAATAATAGGTCGGGTCCTGTTGATTGTAGTACGCCGACGGGAAACTCGCCGACAACAGCATAACCAGTCCGACAGCCGTCAGCAGGAGAACCAGTAAGCAGAACGGCAAATCAATCGGGCCGCTTGCCAGTTCGCGGCTCTCGCGTTCCTTCTCGCGGACTTTCTCGCGTACCTGACGGTCACGGCTTTCTTTTTTCCGTTGCGCCTCGGCCCGCGCCCGGCGCTCTTCCGGCGTCAGTATCCGATGTTCCGGCGCGGAGACCGTCGATTTTCCGCGCAGTACGTCCGCCGCGTCGCGCAGTCGCCGGAATATATCCTCTTGTCGTCTCGCCACCCTGACGCCCCCTTTCCTGTAAAGAAATCGTCATGCGCTCATGAATCAACCGTAGCGGCCCCGCACGGCGACATACGCCAGCAGAGAGCAGACCGCCGTAATGCCGGAGAATACGCCTACAACCTTCCACTCGCTCCAGCCGGACAGCTCCAGATGATGATGAAGCGGCGCCATCTTAAAGACGCGTTTGCCGTGCGTCAGCTTGAAGTAGCCGACTTGGATAATGTCGGACATGGTTTCGGCGATATAAATAATTCCGACGGGAATCAGTACGAGCGGCATATCGAGCGCGAAGGCCAGCGCCGCCACCGCCCCGCCTAGGAATAAGCTCCCCGTATCGCCCATGAACACCCGCGCCGGATGACAGTTGTAGACGAGAAACGCGGCAATCCCGCCGGCCAGCGCCGCCGGGACTAATACCCGCGCCCCGTCGCCGTCCCACGCCCACGCGACCGCCGTAAAGAACGCCATCACGACGAGCGTCACGCTGGACGCCAATCCGTCCACGCCGTCGGTCAGGTTGACCGCGTTGACGCAGCCGACCATCACGAACGCCGCGAAAATCAGATAGACGTACCAGTTGAGCGAAATGGAAATTTCCGTGCCGGGGACGTAGAGCGTATTTTTAAGAAAGCCCTCATGCCGCATAATCGTGAGGAAGAGGACGGATTCGGCGAGTTGCAGAATGAACTTTTGTCTTGCCGTCAGGCCCTCGTTCCGGTGGTGACGGATTTTCTGAAAATCGTCAATAAAGCCAATCAGCCCGAAGGCCACCGCCACAAGCAGGATATGGAAATGCACGTAAATTCCCTTGCGCATATACGGCAGGCCCAAGGCGATAACCGCCGCCACCGTGCCCAAGATGAACATAATGCCGCCCATGGTAGGCGTACCGGCTTTTTTGGCGTGCCAAGTGGGGCCGTCAGCGCGGATTTCCTGTCCGGCGTGGAGTTTGCGAAGCTCTTGCAGGATAAAGTATCCCAGTACGAGCGTCAGCAGAAAACTGACGAGAAATGCTAACCATGCTGTCACGATGTCTCAGCGCTCCTTTTTCGTGATGGCCCCGTCGGGGGACGTTTACGGCTTTCGTCATTGCGGCGACGTTACGGATATTCCGCGCCGTCCCGGAGTTTCCGCGCCGCCGGAATCCTGTTGACAATACCACAAAGCGGCGCGGAAAGCAAGCGGAAATTCACGTCGCCGGACGCCGCGCCGACGCCGACAGATACGCCGCCACTATCTTGCGTTCGTCCATGGGATACTTGATTTGTCCGATTTCCTGATAGGTCTCGTGGCCCTTGCCGCATAACACGACAACGTCGCCGGGTTGCGCGTTGTCCAGACAGTAGCGGATAGCCTTGACGCGGTCCTCAATGACGACGTAGGGCGTTTGCGTTCCGTCCAAGCCGGGGAGAATGTCGGCGATAATCGCGGCGGGCGATTCCGTGCGGGGATTGTCCGTCGTGACGACGACAAAATCAGCGTTCGCGGCGGCAATCGCGCCCATTTTCGGACGTTTCGTCTTGTCGCGGTCGCCGCCGCAACCGAATAACGCGATTGTCCGCCCCTCTGCGAAGCCCTTCACGCTCTTGAGCACGTTTTCCAGCCCGTCGGGACTGTGCGCGTAGTCAATCAGCACGGTGTACGGCTTTCCGGGCGTGGGCACGACTTCCACCCGTCCTTTGACATGCGGCACGTTGCGCAACGCGTCCGCGCTCCGGTCAAGGGGAATCCCTAACGCCAGCGCCGCGCCGAGGGCGTCGAGCGTGTTGTAGACCATAAACGCGCCGGGGATGTTCACCCGGACGGGCGTCACGCCCCGCGCCGTCACCGCCTGAAACGCGACATGGTCGGCGGCGAGTTCCACGTCGTCGGCCCATAAATCCGCCTTGGGCGTCCGCCCGAAGGTGAACACCTGACAAGTACAGTCCCTTGTCACGCGCTCCGTCCATGGGTCGTCGGCGTTGCATACGCCCTTGTCGCAGTTCTTGAACAGTATCGCTTTCGCGTCGCAGTAGGCCTCCATGGTCTTGTGAAAGTCGAGGTGGTCTTGCGTCAGGTTCGTGAAGATTCCCACGGCGTAATGGACGCCGTACACCCTATCGAGATACAGCGCGTGGGACGAAACCTCCATGACAACATGCGTACAGCCTTCCGCCAGCATACGGGCGAAGAGCGCCTGTAATTCAAACGATTCCGGCGTCGTGCGTTCCGTGGGCAGGACTTTCGAGCCTATCAGATTCTGATTCGTCCCGATAAGGCCCACTTTTACGCCCGGTTCGCGCTCTAAAATCGCCTTTAACAGATACGTCGTCGTGGTTTTGCCGTTCGTGCCCGTGACGCCTATCATCGTCATACGGTCGGCGGGATGATGATAGAAATTCGCGCCGATAACCGCCAAGGCGCGCCGGGAATCCGATACTTGCACGTAGGGAATCTCAATTTCGGGGGGCCGTTCGCAGACGGCCACGCAGGCGCCGTGCTGGTAGGCTTGCGCGATATAGGCGTGACCGTCGAAGGCGTAGCCCGTCATAGCGACGAACAGCGAGCCGGGACGCGCCGTCCGAGAATCGTAACTTACCGACGAAATTTCCCGTTCCATATCCGCCGTCGCGGACACGATTTCCAGCCCGTCCAGCAAATCGCGTAATATCATAGAAACAGATGCCTCTTTTCTTTCCTCTTCTACAAAAATCCCTGTATCCGTCACGGCTTACGCCGCGCCGCTCTTCACCAAGGGATTATGAAACTTACCCCTCATCCGTCACGGCTTACGCCGTGACACCTTCCCCCCAAGGGGGGAAGGCTTTGTCGCAACTCCGTAAGGTTTTCGCAATCATTTCGCGTTATTGTCACGATTTCGCTGTCAGGTTTGGCCTTCCCCCGGAACGGGGGAAGGTGGCGCGCAGCGCCGGATGAGGGCAAATTTGATACCGCAATGGGAGAAGTCGTTGACGCCGCGCCGGATGGGGCCTTAACCGCGCTCAATCCAAAACGGAGCCGTCGCCGAACTGTACCGTGACCACACTGCCAGCCGGTAACGCCGCGCCCGCCGCCTTATCCTGTCGGATAGCGACTACATTTGACACGCCGCGGGTCGTGCCCGATACTTTCAGAATCAGTCCGGCGTCGGTTAGGGCGCGGTTCGCCTTGTCAATCGACATCCCCAGCACGTCCGGGACACTGCAAAGCGCGTCGGGCTTCTCCACGCCCCGATACAGGATGATTTGCGCGTTATTGGGCACAATCGCGCCGCCCGCCGGGGTCTGGTCGGTGATGGTATCGCCGTCGCCGATGGTACGGTAGGAGAATCCGGCGTGATTCAGACGCTCTACGGCCTCGTCCAGCGTGCGTCCCACGACATTCGGCGTGGCGGTGTCGACGCGGGCGAGTTCCTCTTCCGTATACTCCGGCTCCACGCCCAGATACGGGAGAATGTCCGCCATGACTTGACTTGCCGTCGGCGCGACCATGTTGCCGCCGGAAACATAAACTCCCGTGTCGCGGCTTGGCGTGTCGAGCGTCAGGAGCATAATATACTTGGGGTTATCGGCGGGCGCGAAGCACATGAACGACACCACGACATCCCCTCTGGGATTGGCGTCGGTCTTTGACCCGGTTTTGTCCGCCGTGCCCGTCTTGCCGCCGATACGGTAGCCCGCGACCTGACCGTTTTTCCCGGTGCCCTGCGCGACTACGTACTCCAAGCACTCCCGCACGACCGCCGACGTTTCCTCGCTGATAACCTGTCGAATCGGCGTGGCGTCGTGTTGCCAGACAACGTTACCGTTGCCGTCCAGCTTCTTTTCGACGATATAGGGCGTGTAAAGGTATCCGCCGTTCACGCAAGCGGCCTGAGCGCGTATCAGCTCAATCGGCGTGACGTTGAACGTTTGCCCGAAGGCGTAGGACGCCAGCGAAACCACGTTAGAATTAAAACTGCTCTCGGAAGCGAAGATTCCTTTGACCTCGCCTATCATGTCAATTCCGGTTCTGTCCATCAGCCCGAAGGACTTCAAATACTGGTAGTATTTCTCCGTGCCAATACTCAATCCCATGGTAATAAACGCCGGGTTACAGGAATTGCCCGTCGCTGTTTTGAGGTCTTGCGTACCGTGCCCGGAACGCTTGGAACATCCGATAGGCTTTGACCAGCCCGGGACTTTGATGGAACCCGTACACGTAAACGTGGAATTGATGTCAATCAGGCCCTCTTCCAGCGCGGCGGAAAGCGTTATCGGCTTGAAGGTCGAACCCGGCTCATAAGTCGAGTCAATGCACTTGTTGCGCCACTGCGCATTCATAGCGTTGTTTAACACGGCGGCGCGGGCGGCCTCGTAGTCCTCCTGCGTCTCGTAGGCGGCGCGATTCATGTCGACGGCCTTCTGCTGTTCCGCCACTTTCTTTAATAGCGACGTGTCCAGTACCATGCTGTACTGATTCGGGTCGTAGTCGGGATACGACGCCATAGCGAGAATGCCGCCCGTGGTCACGTCCATGACGATTCCCGCGGCGCCGTTGGCGGCGTCGTAACGGTCAATCATGTCGCGCAAGCCCTTCTCAAGATACGTCTGCACGCTGACATCCAGCGTCAGAACCAAGGTACTCCCGTCCTCGGCGTCGTAATACTGCTCGTACTGGTAGAGCAAATCCGTACCGGCGGCGTTTTTGGCCGTGACCGTCATGCCCGATACGCCCTGCAAGTCGGATTCGTACTTGGATTCCAGTCCCACGCCCCCGACGTTGTCGGCGTTGACGAACCCCAACACGTTCGCCGCTAAGGTGTCGTAGGGGTAATAGCGCTTGGAATCGGGTTGCATCCAAATTCCCTGTAAGCGGCGCGGCGCGGATTTGCGGTCGGAACGTAAGACGGTCTTCCCGGATAACGTTTGCTCCGTTAATTCGTTGCCTTCCTCGTCAATCAGGCCGTTCATGAAACGCCGCACCTCGTCGGCGGTCGTTTGCTCCACCTTCTTCTTGATTATCGCGTACTGGTTGCGCGTGTTCTCCATCTGCTTCATGACCGCGCCTTGGTCAACGTCCAGAATGCGGCTCAGTCCGCGGGCTATATAGGACTGGTCAAGCAGACGCGGCGGGTCGTATGCCTGTTTCTTTTTGGCGGCGCTCGCGGCGGCGGCCTTCTGTTCCTCCTGTTGCTTCTCCACGAACTGCTGAATTTCCTTCGGGGAGACAATCACGGTTTCCGCCGTCGCCGACGCCGCCATGACATAACCGTTACGGTCGAGTATCGAACCGCGTGACGCCGTGATAACCGCGCTCCGCGTCTGCTGATGGGCGGCGCGTTCCTGTAAGGTCTCATGCTGGTTGATTTGCAGGTCGTACAGCTTGAAAAAGAGCGCGACGAACGTCGCCACGCCCAGCGACACCATAACCCACAGAATCCGCGTCCGCACAACCTGATTGGCGCGGCGCGATTCCTCGCCTCTGCGGGGCGCGTTATCGGCGGCCCGCGCCGCGAACGTCTCCGGCGCCGCGCCGCGCAACGCTTGGAGCGCCTCGGACACCGCCTCCCGCAACGCCGGAACGATACGGGCAAGCAGTCCGCGCAAAAGCTCATAGATTCTTTCCGGCATAAATGCCTCCTGCTATCGCAATCACGGAACGGCGCGGGGCGCGTCCCGGAACGAAATTCTGACTGAGCGGTTAAACGGAAAACCCTTCCCCCTGTCCCCCTTCCC
Organism: Oscillibacter sp.; assembly: GCA_017447005.1. Taxonomy (GTDB): domain Bacteria; phylum Bacillota; class Clostridia; order Oscillospirales; family Oscillospiraceae; genus Oscillibacter. The sequence goes on along the minus strand of JAFSOM010000495.1, from coordinate 979 downwards.
TTTCAGGGACGGGGGAACGGGATTTGAAAACGCTTTCAAGTTCCGGTAAGTCCTTCCTGAAAGGGGGATTTAGGGGGCCGCGTTCGCAACCGCCCGGACAGCGAAATTTCCTGACGGATGAAAGAGAGAGCAAGAAGCCGCGCTTCTCGCTCTCCGTTCGCTGGCGCAATATCTGCGGCCCGGAATGCCTTCGGCTACGCGCTTATTAAATGCGGCGTTTAGCTGAAAAATTCCTTGACGGCCTCAAAACCGTGAAACACGGACAGCGCAAGCCCGCTAAGTACGCCGCTTTCCTCGTTCTCATAGACGACGACGGCGTCGCCTTCGGACAGGTCAACATACGTAATTTGGCTCTGCGCGGGCGCGGACATGCCGGCGGCCTTGGCGGCCTCCTCGACGGTAGCCCGGTCAAACATCCGCTCGTATTCCGTGTTCAGTTTCGCGTGTTCGTTCTCCAGACTTTGAAGCTCGCCTTTCAGTTGCACGGTCTCGCTAGAGAGACGCGTCAGCTCAATGCAGTTCATCAGCACGAGCAGGGCAACCGCAAGCGCGGCCACAACGCCCAGAATCGCGGGGAGAGAGACCTTTACAGCCGCCCTCCGCCCGGCCTTTGCACGGGCTTTCCGGCGGTGATGTTCATACGTCAGCTCGCCGGCCTGTTCCAGTTCCCGCTGTCTTATCGTCCAATCTAGTCCTCTGGCCAGGTTGTCGCTCATAGCGGTCCTTCGCACAAAACGCTCTTCCCTCGCCACCAGCTCCATGGCAATTCCCCCTTCTCGCGGCGCGGCTCGCGCCGTTGTTTATATTTGGTACGGTCACGCGGGAGGCGTTCCCGACCTGAACAAATGATAATGAATGATTTTTCCCCTTATCCGTCACGGCTTACGCCCTGACGCTTTGCCTAGAGGGACTATAAAACTTACCCCTCATCCGTCACGGCTTACGCCGTGACACCTTCCCCCCAAGGGGGGAAGGCTTT
>JAFSOM010000494.1 GCA_017447005.1 Oscillibacter sp. | reverse complement strand
CGCTGGCGGGGAAATTTCCCGCCAGCGTCAATTTTGGGCTTGCAAGCCCTGTCCGTATCGGGTATAATATAAGGTAAGGCGGTGAGGCTATGGCAGAAGAAAAAAAGCGCGGGCATCGTCTCCGCGACGTGCGGCGCATCAAGAAGTTCCGTCTACTGGATGACATCTTCATGAAGGAAGTCCTGCGCAGCAATCTTGCGGGCGTTCAGGATATTGTGCGGACGCTTCTGAAACGGGATGACATTGAGGTCATTGAGGTGCAGACGCAGGATGAACTGTCCAATCTCGTCGGACACGGCGTCCGTCTGGACATTCTGGCGAAGGACGCGAACGGGAAATTCTACAACATCGAAATCCAGCGCGCGGACAAGGGCGCGGAGCCGAAGCGGGCGCGTTTCAATCTGGGCGCGGTGGACTGGCACAAGTTCCCTCCCAGCGCGGATTACGATGAGGTTGCGGAGACATGGATTATCTTCATCACGGAAAGCGACGTGCTGGAAGGCGGCCTTGCCGTTTACACGATTGACCGCGTAATCCGGGAAACGGGCAAGCCTTTTAATGACGAGGGACACATCCTGTACGTCAACGGCGCGTATGTCGGGGACGATGAAATCGGCAAATTGATGGCTGATTTCCGGCAAACTGACCCGCAAAAGATGAATTTCCCGTCGCTTGCGGAGAGGTCGCAGTATTTCAAGAATACGGAGGGAGGCGTGGAGTCTATGTGCCGTGTCATGGAGGAAGTGCGCGAGGAAGGACGCATGGAAGGACGCAATCAAATGATTGTGGCGTTGCTGGTGAGTAATTCTGAGGAGGAATTACTCTATGCCGACCGTTTCAAGAGCCTGAATATCACGCAAAAGGATATTGACACCGCGAAAAAATCCTTGGAAAACTAAGCTGTGCCATTTCCTATGAATCAATTAGAACAGTCTCAAAATATAGCGTCCTGCCATATTTTGAGACTGTTCTTTAGAAATCCAAAAAGATAAAACCATAATGGCGTGGTTTGAGCCATTGGAACGCGGAAGGTGAAAGGGACATTTCATTTCCTGAAAACGGAGTGTTGATATGAACAAAATAATGCTTTTAGAGGATGACCTCAGTCTCATTGACGGTCTGTCCTATGCGTTAAATAAACAAGGATGGAATGTCACTGTGGCAAAGACCGTTACTGAGGCTATAAGGCTTTGGCGCGGCGCCGCATTTGACCTGCTCATCTTGGATGTTTCGCTTCCTGACGGAAACGGTTTTGATTTCTGTAAGAATGTCCGTCAGGTTTCCGATGTCCCTATTCTTTTCCTGACAGCGTCAGACGAAGAAACAAATGTTGTCATGGGGCTTGACATTGGCGGCGATGATTATGTGACAAAACCCTTTAAGCTGGGCGTTCTAATTAGCCGTATCAACGCGTTGTTGAGAAGAGGACGCGGCACTCTCGGCGCGGACGACTCGCTTGATTCCAACGGAATTACCTTGTCGCTTATGCAAGGACAGGCTTTCAAGAATCATCAAAACCTTGAATTGACAAGCGTCGAATATCGCCTGCTTTGCTATTTTATGCGGAATCCAAACAGAATCTTAACTAAGGAACAAATTTACGGGCAGCTCTGGGACTGCGACGACAACTTTGTCGATGACAATACCCTTAGCGTTTACATCCGCAGACTGCGCCTGAAAATTGAGGACAATCCGGAACGCCCCCGGAAGATTATAACGGTAAGGCGCATGGGATATAAATGGAGCGTAGACGTATGAGAATACTGGCAAACGGATATATCCGGCAACTGATGTTGTCCCTTTCCATTGCGTTGAGCGTTTTTGACATTTTTCTTCAGGCGGGGCTTTTCGCTGCTTGCGGAAAAATTTCCGTGACAGTCGCAATCTTGTCGCTGTGCATGACTGCGACTGTTTTGCTTCTTTGCTTTCGGTACTTCAAAAAGCAGGACGAATTCATTGAAAAGGCGGCGAATCAAATTACGCGCTTTCTTGCGGGAGAAAAGGACGCTCGTATAGAGTGTGACGAGGACGGCGAACTGTTCTATTTCTTTCACTCCGTAAACGCGCTTTCTTCCATACTCAACGCCCATGCGGAAAGGGAAAAGCGGAGGAGCGAATTTCTTCAAACCGCTATTTCAGATATTTCCCATCAGTTAAAAACGCCGCTTGCGGCTTTGAACATCTATAACGGGATTCTTGCTGACGCGGACAATATGGAAGACGCGCGGCGTTTTGTCGAAGCGTCCGAAGGCGAATTGGAGCGCATGGAGAATCTTGTGAAAAATCTTCTAAAGCTGACGCGCCTTGACGCCGGAGCAATCGCGCTTGAAAAACATATGGAGAATATCGCTGAAATTATGGAGGAGCTAAAACAGCGTTTTTCGTTCCGTGCGGAAATGGAGGGCAAAGAAATACGTCTTGAAGGCGAGGATAACTTTTTCAACTGCGACGCGGCGTGGCTTTCGGAGGCGTTGGGAAATATTCTGAAAAACGCTATGGACCATACCGCAGAGGGCGGCGTGATTACGGTAAGTTGGAAAAAGCGGGGCGGAATCCAAAACATCGTGATTCAGGATAACGGAAGCGGGATTCATCCTGACGACATTCACCATATTTTCAAGCGGTTTTACAGAAGCCGTTTTTCCACGGACAGGCAGGGCATAGGCTTGGGACTGCCTTTGGCAAAAGCGATTATCGACGCGCATGGAGGAACCATTGAAGTGGAAAGCGAATTGGGGCGTGGCGCGTCGTTCTCGATAAATTTTCTGATTCCTACAAAATTGTAAGAATGCGTTAGGCTCTCTGTAAGAATGCGGCGATATGATACGGTCATCAAAATACAGGGAGGCCTGACATGAATTTATTGGAGGTTCAATCGCTTTCCAAAACCTACGGGAGCGGAAATACGGCGGTACGCGCCTTGAAGGACGTGACGTTTTCCGTGCGGAAGGGCGAATTTGTCGCCATCGTCGGCGAATCCGGGTCGGGAAAAAGCACGTTGCTGAATATGCTGGGCGCGCTTGACGCGCCTACAAGCGGCAAAGTATTTGTGGACGGGAAAGACATCCTGTCCATGAACGATAACACCCAGACCGTATTCCGCCGCAGAAATATCGGCTTTATTTTCCAGTCGTTCAACCTGATTCCGGAATTGACGGTAGAGCAGAATATCGTATTTCCGACCCTTTTGGATTACCAGAAGCCGGATACGCAATACCTTGACGAACTGCTTGCCGTCCTGAATCTCCGGGAACGTAAAAATCATTTGCCGTCCCAGCTATCCGGCGGCCAGCAGCAGCGCGTCGCCATAGGGAGGGCGCTGTTCACAAGACCGAGCCTGATTCTTGCCGACGAGCCTACGGGCAATCTCGATTCTGAGAACAGCCGTGAAGTCATTGCGCTTTTGAAAGAGGCGTCCGCAAAATACGAGCGAACCGTCATTATGATTACCCACAATCAGAGTATCGCTCAGTCCGCCGACCGTATTTTAAGGGTCAGCGACGGCGTTGTCAGTGACCTTGGGAGGCGTGAGGGATGAGAAATTATCTGGAACTTGCGAAAATCCATGCGCGTCACAACAAACGCCAGAGCCGCATGACTGTTTTCTGTATTGTCTTGGCGGTGTTCCTTGTCACTTCCGCGTTCAGCATGGTCGATTTTGAGTATATGCACATGACGGAGAAACTGATTAAGGACTGGGGCAACTGGCATATTTTACTGAACAGCGTCCCCAAAGAGGAAGCGGAACGCGTCTGGGAAGAGGCGTCTGTTCAGACGGCTTGCTGGTACGATACTTTGAATTACAATCTGGATAAGAATTTCTATTTGGACGGGCGTCCGCTGTGCATCGTCGGCACGGAATCGTCATTTCTGGATGATATAGCAGTCGAGGTGCTCCGTGAAGGGTGCTTTCCGCAAAATGATTCCGAGACATTGCTTAGTCTTAACGCAAAGAATATTTCAGGTTACGCTGTGGGCGATTCGGCGACCTTTCAGACGCCTGCCGGAGAGTGTTCCTATATGGTTTGCGGTTTTATCTCCGATACCTCCGGAAGCCTTGCTTCGGATTCGATAATTGCAATTCTGGACTACGCCGCTTTTGAATCTCTTGCGGAAGAAAACGGTCAAGTCAGAGAAGCGCAATACTATATTCAGTTCAAAAAAAGCCTTGGCATTCAGCGTACAATAGCCGAATTGAAAGCGTTGCACGGATGGACAGAGGAAAACGTCAGTGAAAACACCGCCCTGCTGGGCATTATGGGTATGAGCAGTAGCAACTATGTGGTCGGGCTTTACGGTATTGCCGCAATTCTCGTGCTTCTGGTGATGTTGACCGGAATATTTATGATTTCCGGCAGCATGAACGCCAACGTATCGGAACGCGCCCAATTTTTCGGAATGTTGCGGTGTATCGGCGCCGGAAAAAGACAGGTGCGTCATATCGTAACGTGTGAAGCTCTCGCATGGTTGCAGTCCGCACTTCCAATCGGCGTTATCTCGTCCATAATTGCCTGCTGGGGCGTCTGCGCTGTCCTCGCCTGTGGAATCGGCGGCGAATGGGAGGGAATGCCTGTCGGAAAAATCAGCGTCACCGGCGTTTCCTTGGGAATACTGGTCGGCTTTATTACCGTTCTGTTGTCGGCCAGTTCTCCGGCAAGGAAGGCGGCAAAAGTTTCGCCCATAGCGGCGCTGTCCGGGAATCAGACCTGCGCTTTTTCCGGAAAATCATGGCGGAATGTCACAAGGGCGGCGGATATTTCTCTTGGAATCCGTCACGCAGTCTCAAAAAAGAAAAATCTGCTGATGATGACAGGCTCTTTCGCGCTGAGCATTATTCTGTTCCTGTCCATTTCCGTCATGCTTGGCTGGATTACGCACGCGCTTACCACCAACAAACCCTATACGCCGGATATTTGCGTTTATTGCGACGGTTACGCCGCCCAGCTTGACAATCAGTTTGCCGAACAGCTTCGCAACATAGAAGGGGTGAAATGCGCATACGGGCGCAAGCATATTTTGGCGGACGTTCAATTAAACGCCGGAGTCGGCAGTATCGACCTGATTTCCTATGATGACATTCAGTTTCAATGGGCGACGAAAGATTGCTTGCGCGGCAATGTCGCGGACGTGCGGGACGAAATCGGAAATGTTATGGTTGTATTTGGAAAGGGCAATCCTCTTGACTTGGGCGATACTCTGGAATTGAACGGGAAAACGCTCCATGTTTCGGCGTTGCTGTCAGACAGTCCGTTCAGCGAAAGCGGCATTCCCACTGTTATCTGCTCGGAGGAGACTTTTGAGGACTTTTGCGGAGCGTCCAATTATTCCGTCATTGATTTGCAACTTAAAAAATCCGCTGGCGATGAAACCGTAGCGCAAATCAGGGAACTGCTGAGTGACAATCTGGGTCTGAGCGACAGGCGCGCCAGCAAAACGGAAGTCAACAGCACATATTTAGCGTTTGCTATCCTTGTATACAGCTTCCTTGCTATGGTAACGCTGATAGCGGCGTTTAATATTATGAACAGCGTCTCCATGAGTGTTGCCGCAAAACGCCGGGAATATGGCATGATGCGAGCCATTGGTCTTGATAAGCGCCAGCTTACGAGGATGATAAAAGCGGAGGCTATGACATACGCCGTCTCAGGGTGTCTCGCGGGGTGCGCTTTTGGACTGCCTTTGAACTCTTGCTTCTATAAAATGGCGATAACAAACTACTGGGGAACTCCTTGGAAACTGCCGATTGCTGAACTGTTGATTATTTTTACGGTGGTATTCGGCTCATCTCTCATCGCCGCATACGTTCCTGTAAAGCGCCTGTCTGAAAGTTCGATTGTCGAGACGATAAATGTTTTCTTTTGAATAACTCTGCCTTCAATAAGCATAATCTTAATAGTCCGATATAACGGCGCACTTCTATACGGGTGTCTGCCGACACCCGTATGTGCGCTCTGCGAGGCCACGCCGAAACTGACGTTCCGGCTTTTGCGTCGCTGTCGCTCCGTACAAGGGGCCGACGCCCCTTGCGCCGCTTGCGCGGCTATTCCCTTTTCCAACGGGAGGTTTCCGGGAACTGTCGGCAATTCTCCCCCTGATGGTAAAATCGAATATCGTTTTCCACACAAGACCGTTTATCGGATTTTCCGATAGACGGTCTTTCTTTGTTTTCGGTTTGAAATTTGAAAGGAGTGATGCCTTGGAAGAAAATTTAGAAAAACTGCGTCAGGAATACGAGGACGCAAAAGTAAAAGCGGAGCAATATGGGAATCAGGTCACGCGTTTACGGAATCGTTTGAGCTACAAGGAGAATCGGACGAGGAAAGAACGGGCGCATCGGCTGATTACAAAGGGAGCCGCAATCGAAAGCATTGTCCCGGCAACGAAGGATTTATCCGAAGTGGATTTCTATTCGCTGATGGAAAAGGTATTCGCTTTGCCGGAAGTCACGGGCGTCATTGAGCGCAACCTTGAAGGGGGTGGTTAATGCTTTATCATTTTCACGTAACGCAGGTCAGGCGTAGCGCGGGGAGTTCCGTTATCGCGTCGGCGGCCTATCGCGCCGGGGAGAAATTATACGACGAGCGTTATGGGGAAGTCTGCGATTACACGCGCAAGCCCGGAGTGATTTTTTCTGAAATCGTACTCCCGGATAACGCGCCCTCTGAATATAAAGACCGGGCCACTTTATGGAACGCGGTCGAAAAAGCGGAGAGCGGAAAGAAAGCCCAGCTTGCTTAGGACTTGCGCAAAAATAAAACAATCACGTAGGAATTATCGCACAGGAAAGAATCAGCGATTGAGAGTGGAAATCACATAATTCCAGTCTCCGAGATGAATGTCATGAATG
>JAFSOM010000493.1 GCA_017447005.1 Oscillibacter sp. | reverse complement strand
TTGGTTGAGGGCCGCTCCAATATCGTCGTCGGCACGCAGGAGGGCAAGATTCAGGAAATCCCCATTGAAGAGGCCTTGGAGATGAAGAAGGGCGTTCAAATGGAGCGTTACTATATGCTTCACGACCTCCAGAACCGCGTGCCGCGTCATCTGCGCTGAGGCGTACCGGGCGGCGGAATCGCGCTGACGAACGTCCGCCCCGCGTTGACGTTTGCGAATGTTCGCCGCCGCAATTTCCCACGCGTCCGCCCGGATAAAGTCCGCGTTTGCGGGCATACTGACCCAAACGCAACGAAAGGGGCGGACGTATGAACGCACGAACAGGCTTTATGGCGGGTATCGGCGCCGGACTGATGGCGGGGGCTTTCGCGGGGGCTATGCTTCCCGGACGCGACCCCATGAGAACGCAAGTCGGGAAGAGTATCCGCAAACTCGGGCGCGCCGTCGACAGGGCCGTTGACAACGTCATTTCCGAAATGCGCTGAAACGTCCGGGGGACTTGATACGTCCCCCGGACGTATGCGTAAAGTTTTCGTTGGCGCGGCGGAAACCGCAACTTGCCGACGATTCCTACACGCATACCCCCCGGAAAAAATTTTCCTCCGGGGCTTGACTTTATCAAAATCTCTGCTATAATAGCGTTGTTGTCTTTCAGACGGCGCGGAAAAGTCGAATATTGCGTTATGGAGAAGTCGCCTAGTTGGTCGAGGGCGCATGATTGGAAATCATGTAGGCCCCTAAAGGGTCTCGAGGGTTCGAATCCCTCCTTCTCCGCCAGAACGGAAAATTGGCGGTCATTGGTAACTTTCGTTGCGGATGATTGCCAATTTTCACGTATTCCGTTATTATCAGCGGTCAAGGAGGCGTTTTTGCGCCGACGATTTGCATGTTTCGCGGAATCAAAATTTACATGAACTGGCGCGAACATCAGCCGCCGCATTTTCACGCGACTTACGCGGGGCAGGAAGTTTTAGTGTCCATTCAGGACTTGGAAGCGATAGAGGGCGAGTTGCCCAACAAGCAACAGAAAATGCTTTTGGGCTGGGCGGCGCTCCATCAGGATGAATTGCTGGAAAACTGGTATCTGGCCCAACGGCAACAGGAATTGTTCCCGATTGAGCCGTTGCGCTGAGGGGAGAGGCTATGAAAAAAGACGCCGCCTATTATATGAGCCGCGGCTTTGACGCTGTGACGGCGCAATATTTCGCGGACGGACGCAGAAAGCCGGTTGCGGTCGCGGCGAACCCGGATTTTACCTTAACCATCCGGTTTGACAACGACGAAACCCGGATTTATGACGCGAAACCCTTGCTAAAGGCGGGAACCGTCTTTGAGCCGTTCGCAAACTTTGAGAATTTCCGCCGCGTCTACGTGGACCACGAAAACGCTGTGGCATGGGACATCGACCCGGAAGTTGACAGTAACATCGTGTGGGGAAACAAAGTCGACCTAAGTCCCGACGCCTGTTATCTGGAAAGCCGTCCGGCGTAGCGGACAAAATGCGGCGGACGCTTTTTTTCCGTTTTTGGCAAATTTCCTCTTGCATTCTCTTTCCGGGCGTGGTATACTATCCGACGTTGACAAGCGCAGGGTTCGTATATCGGTATTACACCAGCTTCCCAAGCTGGTCAGGCGGGTTCGACTCCCGTACCCTGCTCCAATACGAGAAAACCGGACGGTTCCCAATCAGGAATCGCCCGGTTGTTTTTTTCCTAGCGTTTTTAAAACTCCTCCCCCTGTCCCCTCTCCCCTTTCAGGGGCGGGGGAACGGATGTTTCAGGGGGGCGGGGTTATACGGCGGGGACGTACACCATACGCAAGGGTACCATGGCGCGGTAACGCTCATCCAAGTCGCAATAGTATTTTAAGGTAAGGGCGGCGAGTTTCTCCCCGTCCACGGCGCGCAGATAGGGGGCGTCGCGTAAGGCGCGGCGGGCGCGGTCGGAGAGGGAATACGGCGTCATGACAAGGCCGTAACTCCCGGGCGCCAGCGCGGCTTTGAGGCGTAAAACGTCGGTTTCCTTGATTTCCCCGGCGCGGAGCTGTACGAGCACGGGCGGGAAGAGTTCGTCGCGGGAGGCGGTGAGTTCGTATTCGTTGAGGCCGCCGTCGGGGGGCGCGGAGATGGCGTAGCCCATAGCGCGGAGCAGTCCGGCGGCGAACTGACGGAAGGTTTCGCGGGTCAAGCCGGCGCGGATGGCGTCGAGGGTAAATTTGAGCGTATCGGCGGGGACTTCCCCGGCGTTACGGAAGGCGCAAGTCCGGGACGCGCCGCCGGACGCGCTTCCCGTGACGGAGTTCGTCGCCGCGCCGATACGCGCCGACGCCGACGCCGCGCTTACACGGGACGCTGTCGCCGCGCCAATACCGGACGCCGTCGCACCTACACGGGACGCCGCCGTGCTGACGGGCGCCGACGCCGCGCCGCCCGACGCGGAATCCGTCAGGGACGAGGCCGGACGCGTCGTCGGCGGCTCCAGCCATTCCACGCCCAGTACGGCGAGAAACTCCCCGGCGAACCGCTTCACGGGGAACAGTCTCACGGGCGAATAGGTAATTTCCCGCATGGCGTCGCGGGAGAACTGCGACTGCTGAACGTGGCGCAACCAGTTGACCGGGCGCGTGTGCGCGTTGTCGCGGAAGGCGTAGGGGCCGCTGACCGTCCCGAGGCTGACGGTGTCGCCGTGCAGACAGGCGATATAGTCGCCCGCTTCCATCTCGTGGGCCAGACGGTACAGCGCCCCCGCGACGGCGGTACGGTTGGCGGCGTTGGCGTCGGGGTAGGCCGCGTCGAATTTTTGCCGGAAGGCCTCTCTATCCGGCGGCAGGGCGGACAAATCGCCCATGTCGGGCCAGTCGAACGCTATCGCGCCGTCGTCGGGGGTAAAGGCGTCGCCGAGACTGTGCGCCGCCCAAAGTTTTGTCGTTTTGTTCGTGTCCATGTCATGTCACCCTTTCCAAGTTCCACTGTTTCCAAACGCTTCCTCATTCCTGTGTGACTGACTTCGCAAAGGCCGCGCCTTTACGGTTTTGGTATTGTATGGGCGGGGGAAAACTTTGTCAACCGTCATTTTGCACAGTTTTCTGTGAATATTCTGTTACAATATACAAAATTCATAGACGAAAAAACGCGGAAAAGGGCGCAAAATCCGGACGAAAAAACATCCGGGTTTCGCGCCGCGCAGTCAGGAACGGGGGTTCATGGCAATTTCATTCGCTCAGGTCGTTTGCAAAACCCCTCCCCCTGACCCCCCTCCCCTTTCAGGGGCGGGGGAACCGGATTTGCAA
>JAFSOM010000492.1 GCA_017447005.1 Oscillibacter sp. | reverse complement strand
GTTTGTGCTCCGCTTCTTCGGCGCGTTCCTCCGCCGCCTCTTTCTGACGCCGCTGGAAATCAACCTGCTTCTCCATCGTCTGACGGGCTTCCTCCGCCGCTTCCGCGTCCGCTCTGGCGGACTGCGCGTCCAGCCGCGCCGCGTCACGCTCCCGGATGGCGTCCTGCAGTTCGCGGGTACTCATCTCCTGCACGTTGTTACTTTGAACGAAGGATTCCCGCTCTTCTGACGGAATTTCGAGCAACGCCAGCGCTTTTGTGTAGGGTAGCCGTCCAAACGTTTGGACAGTCAGCGACGCTCCGAACAGGCTCCCCTGCTGGTCGCCGTACTCCGCGTACAGCTTCATAAAGTTGTACGCCGTGGAACGACCGTAGCCCGTGTTCTCCTTGACCCACGCGTCAAATTCGCCCTGCGGGAGCATTTCTTTGACCTCGCACATCCGCCGCCCGATTTCAATGACATTGTTGAGCATACTGGCGGTGAACGTCCGGATTTCCGCCGCTACGATTTCCGGCGTCCGGTCACTCTTTTTGACAAGTCCCTGTTCCATATCGTACCTCCTTAGTATTCTTTCGATTCCACGCGCTTCCGGTGACTGTGCAGCGTGACGACGTTTCCCGCGATTGTCGCCTCGGCGATTAGGAATCCTTCGGTCTGATTTCCTATTTCCTCCGCGTCCCAAAGAGCGGAACGGTCGTCCGCCGCAATCCGTTGAAACGCGGTTTTGAACACTTCGCTTTCAAAGGGAAGGGCGTGACGCAAAGCGGCGTACACAACCGACAGCGCGGTGGCGCACTGCGCCGCCAACGCCGCCGTATTCCCTTCCGCGCTTACGTTGAGAATCTCCCCGCGGTCGCCGATTTGGATGTTAATCATCCCGCGTCCTCCGGTTCCGCGTACTTTCCGTTGGGCAGGAAAGCGATAAACGAACCGTCCCCGACGTGGTTTTGCATTTCCGGGTCGTTCCAGAGCGGGGCGTTATCAGCCGTACAGCGCTGAATCACTCCCTTGAACGCTTCCGCTTCTTCGGGCGGCAAATTTCGCTTCAAGTCGGCGTACACCACGCAAATCGCGGTAGCCAACTGCAAGGCCACAGGCTCCGCCTGTCCGGTCGCGTAGACCTTGTAAAGCTCCCCATGGTCGCCGATGCTAATGTCAATCATGTCATGTCCCCCAATCTCCAGTTCGCGTAATGCGTCAGATTCATATAGCGTCCCTCAGTCCGCTGATAGATTCTTGACCCTACGGATTCATCAATGTCCAGCACCGTTTCCAAAGGCAGTTCCGAGGAAATCAGCGTCAGCTTCCGGCTGTCGTTGTAGCGGTTGTTCAAAAGCTGGAACGCAAAGCTCACGTCCGCTTCGGTCGGCTCCTTACCTTTTCCGGCTTTAAAAAAATCGTCAATGTAGAGCACGGGCGATTCAATGAGCGGCTGTAACAGTTCCTCGTATCGGTCGTAATCGTTCACAAGGGCTTTCGCTTTCACGGAAACATCACGCCAGAGCATGTAGCGCGTTTCCAGTCCCTTATCCATCAGAAGGCCGCACACGGCGGTACAAATATGCGTCTTGCCCGTTCCCGGCCTGCCCGCCAGATACATCCATCCCTCCGGATTCCGGGCGTAGCGCAAAGCCGTTTCCAGCAGATTCTTTTGCCACGGCTCCCGGCATTTCCAGGAATCCAGCGTGTAGCGGGTCAGCAGTTCGGACAGGCCGCTCCGCTGGATATACCGGATACTTTTGCGCTTTGCCATACAGGGACACGGCGCGCAGCGAATCTCGCCGTCATCGGTCAGAATCATGCTGTCTCCGCGATTCAGGCAAAGCGGGCAGTCGTAGCCGTCATCCAACGTACCCGGCTGCGCGTTGAAGATTTCCACTCTGCGCTGCTTAACCTCCCTGTCCGTCAAGGTCAAGCGGTTTGAGATTCCAGCGATTTTCTGGCGGAATCTCTCCGGGAGACGCATTCCCAGCGTTTCCATAATTTCCATTGTTGTAGCCCCTCTCCGGTTCGTTTTCCCATCCGCCCTTGCGGAGCCATGTGGCGGGGTACGGAATGTATTTCCCGCCGTCCTCGCGCCACTGCCGCGACTGCTTCTGCCGTTCCAGCGCGGCGCACAGCGTTTCAACAGGGACTTTCACTCCCTTGAACGCCTTAAAAGCGTCCTGTTTGTTCATCTTCTTGGGGTACGCGTTCCAGAAGCGTTTGAAATCCGCTTCCACGTCACGAGGAGGACGCGCATTCGCGTTCTCTTCTCCGCTGTGCTGTTCTATGCTTTCCTGTTCTTTCGTGTTCTGTTCTTTGTCCGAACCTTTAAGGTTTTGCCCGTTACCTTTAAGGTTTTCGGCGTTTCCCTTACTGTCAATCGAAAAAAAGGCGAGCTTACCAAGAGTAGCCCCTGTCACGTCCCTGCGGCTGGACGTATTTAACAGAAAATACTCTTGAATCATGGGGATATAGTCGCGGCTGTTGCCCACGATGCGCAGAAAACGCCGCTGTATCTCCGGGGAGGTCAATACTCCGAACCGCGCAAATACCCCTTTGTCAAAAAAGGAACGTTTGAGCGCCTCCTTCACGACCTCACTGATAAGCGTGGGACTGCACCCGCCGTCCGTACCCGTTTTGATGGACATCAGAAGGCAGTCGTCGTTATCCCACTTTTTGTAATACCCGCACGTTCGATAGATTTCGTTGAGAATCATAATCAGGATGAACACGCCTTTGGCTCCGAACGAAGCCAGAATCAGGCGCACCTTCTTGTTCTCAAAGAAATCCACGTCGATATTCCAGTAGTCAACGCCGTCTTTGAAGCGGCGTTCCATGGATTCCCTTTCCTTTCCGTATCGTCAATGGTCGCGTGAAAGTCTGGAAATTCGCTTGACTTTCCGGCTCCCATACGCTATACTTAAAGAAGCGTTAGCGTTCAGTTTCATTGAGCGTTCCCCCTGACGGACTGCCATCCGTCAGGGGATTTCTTATGTCCGGCGACGCGTCCCGTCACGTGTCCGCTCCCTTCTCGGTTTCCCGCATAGCGTCGGCGCGTCCGATTTCACGCTGGATGTCCTCGAAACTCTGGGAGTTCCATTCGCGGTCGGCGTCCTGTTCGGCGGCGTTCCCCTTATCGGACGCGCCCGCCGTGACTGCGTGACGCTTTATCAGAGCGGACGCGCCGTCAATCGCCACGCACAGGGCCGCGCCGCCGACGTTGCACGTCACGAACACGCCCACGCAGTACATAATGTCATGCCATAGATTCGTCATTGTCATGTCCTCCCGTATCAGTTTCTGTTACTCCTCCACGAACAGCATGATTGACGGGCTACTCTCAGGCATACTTTTCAAGGCATGAGGAGCCAGCGCGTAAACTTCCACGCCCTCACGTGCCCGCAACGCCGTGACCAGTTCCCTCACGCTGTAAGCCCGTAATTTTTCCAGCAGGCCGCTTTCAGCCGTTTCCGCTGTCTCCGCTTTTGCGGACTCCATGCTGTCAGGGACAGGCTCATTGTTCCGAAAAATCCGGATACGCGCTTTCGGATTCTTGGCTTTGTACTCCTCCGCGTACAGGGAACACATAGTCATAATAGCGTCCATAGAATCGTCAGGAGACGCGTCCACGCGATAGATAACCCGCGTCTCTTCGCGGACTTCCCAGACAGGCGCGTCCAAAAGACGGGGAATCCGTTCAATTTCACGGATTTCCCAGCGCTCTTTTTTCATGTTCTCACCTTCTTGCTTTTGTCCGCCGCGCGCTGATTTTCCTGAACCAGCCGCGAATAGATAGCTACGCCGTTCAAGGCCCGCGCCAGCTCCACGAGAGGTTCCCCCGTGTATCCGGCATTCTCCCACGCGGCGACAATCTTGGCGCACACTCATAGAGCTGTTCTGTCCGTTCCTGAAGTTTGACAGATTCCAGAGATGGCTCTATGACAAAAAGCTGGGGCGCGCTCATAGTTCAGCCTCCTATAACCCGACCAAGGGCGTCCGTGATTTTCTGCATTCCGGCCATTTTCTTGGACAGAATGCGCTCCACGCCTTCGGACGCCAAATCAATGACTTCATTCAGGCGATAGGTGGGAAGCGTCCCGCGCTTGTAGGCCACCAGCAGGCCGGGGCTGATGTTGTAGGCCCACGTCTCGGTCTTGGGATTCTGCGTCGCAAAACCAAACGGGGCGCGTTCCTGTCTTAACGCATTGGTAAGCGTGGGAACGCTCCAGCCGATGTAGCGGGCCGCCATATCCAGCCGCACGGTGTCCTGCGCCAGAATCTGCTCGTCAGTGGGCCGCGTCACCTCGCTCTTTCTCGCCATGCTCTCACCTCCCTTCCTCCGCCGCCTGACGGCGGCTTTGTATGTACTTGAAAAGGTTCACGCCCGGAAGGGCATATTCAAAACAGAGCGTCACGCGCAGCCGACGTGCGCGGCGTCCTCTGATAACGGGGAACGGCGTCGGCGTCAGCAGGGCCATCTGCCCGGACGCGCCGTTAGAGGGCGCGTTTCTTTTGCCGACGGGGTTCCCGTGACGCTACCCGCACTGGCTGTGCGGACGTTTCGACCTGTCCCCCTACAGGCCATCATCGGACGGGGTATTCGATTCCTCGCCGTCCCGGAGGGCGGCTCCGTTTCTGCGGCACAGAACGTCTTGAATCTCCTGATAGCTCATTCCCGCCTCAATGAGAACGGCAATCTGCCCGGAGACTTTTTCCACCGCTTTCATTTCATCGGATGTCAGGTACTCAATGGCGTTGGCGGTTCTGTCCGCTCCGCGCTCTTTCCGAATATGCGCGGCGTCCATGCCGAGGGCGACGCGGTAGGCAAAGTCCGTATAGATTTTGTACCAGCGGGATTTGTTCGGGGTATCCGGTAGGCAGTCCCGCACGGCGTCGGTCAGCGTCCGCCGCGCCGGAAGCGCTTTTGCGCGGTTGACCTCCCGCCGCGTCAGTTCCGCTTTCATCCGCTGGAACTGCATGACAAGGGCTTTCTTGAACGCCCGAACCTGCGGCGTGTTCTGGAGAAACGACAACAGCAAAACCGCCTGCCCCTCATTGAGATGGTAAATCTTCTCGAACTTCGTCCCTCGCGCCCCCGGCTCTTTCACTGCCCGCATTTCAAATGCGAAAACTCCGAACTCCTCAAGGTCCGCCCGATACTTCGCGCACATCTGCTGTACGGCATGGTGTTGCACTCCGGCGAACCGGGCGATTACCTTTGACGTGGTGAACGGCGTTTCGCTCATGCGCGGCGGGTCGAGGAATACCATAGGGTCGGGAAATGCCATAGTTTCCATACGCTTACCTCACGTTTCGGGCGGGGCGTCCTGTTCAAACGGCGGGTCAGGGAACGGACGCCAGAACTCCACCCTTCTTACGCCGGACGCGTACACATGCCATTTGTTTTCATGGAAGGCGCCCATTCCCACGACAAACTTTCCTTTGGATTTGTAGCAGACGATAACCGGGGTTTCCGCTTCCGGCGTCCGGACGCTCGCGGGAAGCCACGGCTTTTTGTCCTCTCCGAAAAGCCGCGTGATTTCCTCAAGGGTTCCTGTCAATCTTACTTCCATACGCTCACCTCCCGCCGCCCCGAAAGGCGGCTTTGTCCTTACGCTCCCGCCGTCGTGCGCGGACGTTCAACGGTCTGACGCTCACACTCCCGGCGTCCCGGTTCCCCAGCGATACCCTCGGCCAGACCGAGAAGCCACGCTTTCCGTACCTCCGACATCCCCGGCAAGGCCCGCCGCAGAATGTCTAATATTGCTCTTTCTTTTTCACTCATCATATTTCACTCCTTTTATGATTGAAAATCTAACATCGACGCGTAAAAATGTCAATATTTGCAACTATTACGTTGTATTCCTGCATATACAAAATGATGAAAAACGTGATTAAAACAGAATGCTTTCTATTGTCTCAAAACGGCAAAATAGAAAAAGTCTATGCTCTGAATCACGCTGAAAACATCTTTACATTAGAGACTTCTAAAAATTCATCGATTAGCAGGAGTGCAAAATATTGATTTCAGGAACAGTATACTTCCTGTATTCCAATTTGTCAAGAGAAAAATTTTGATTTGAGGAATTTTTATTGACTTTAGGAAGTTTTAGGTGTAAAATAAGAAAAACATCATCTTGGAGGGATGTCAATGACTATAAATGAACGAATCAAAAAAGTACGCAAGACGCTTGACCTCACTCAAGCCGAATTTGGAAAGCGTATCAGACTGAAGGGGAACTCCATCGCGCTTATTGAAGGAGGGCGTAACACATCTGAGCAGACGATTTTCTCTATCTGCAAAGAGTTCAACGTCAACGAACAGTGGCTTCGCCTTGGCGAAGGTGAAATGTTCGTCGCAAAGTCGAAAGAGGATGAGTTATCGGATGCAGTGGATACCTTGCTATCCGGTGAACCTTCTGAATGGCGGCGGCGGTTGGTTGTAGCATTGTCCCGCTTCTCACCGTCTGATTGGGACAGGCTCGAACGGGAACTGCGATTCATTCTGGATGGTGAATCACCTGACCGTATCGCTACCGAGACGGTCAATACCACGCATTCGGAAGCAAACTTCTACCGACTGCCGCAGGACATGACGCCGGAAGAACTGCACGCGGAACTTGACCGCCAGATTGCAGATGAAAAAGGACGCAGGGACGTCTCCTCGGATTCTGGGTCGGAAAAATCCGACGCAGTGGCAGGATAAAGTAAGCCGTCCCCAACACAAGAAGGAGGTAACATACATGTTCCTCTCTCATTCCCTGAAACACTGGTTATTTTTCCTGCTGTTCACTTTTCTGCTTCTTTCCACAGTTACGGCAAAGCCCCTCATTTCCGGTGAGACGATTGTCTATATAAGCCCGGACAACGAATATTACCATGCTAAAATCTGTAAGCATACCGGTGACGCACGAGTGAATAAAACGCTGGAAGCGGTAACTGTCAAGGCAGCTATGCTCGGCGGTTATAAGCCGTGTGGAACGTGCAACCCGGGCCTATGGGATGAAGCGCCGGAAGAAGTAAAGACCGGAAGCGAGGATTATGCGAAACAGTTTGAGGATTGGACAAGAGCGCAAAGCAAGTGGGGTGAACTGCGCTCTACCGCCAATACAAGTGAGCAGTCGCTTCCTGTGTTAGTTCCGTGGGTTTTGATTCCCTTTATTTCCGTTCTGCTTTCCGCCGTCGTTTCATGGTTTGTTGGACGTGCTGCAGCAAAAAAAGCCGTCCACGACATGCAAAGAGGAGACAGTAGCTGAAGTAAACGTCACTCTATTTTGGATTCCGCGTGGTTAGTATCGCCTGTCATGATTAACTAATATTTTTGCTTTCTTGCGTATTGTAGAATCTGGAAAATAGATTGTCAATCGGCAATTAGCAAGAAAATTAGTTTCTGCTCTTGACTTTTTCTCGTCAACTTGCTATCATGGAATCCGCTGAAAGGAGGCTCCCCCATGACAAAAGATGAAATTGGTCGGATTATCCGGGATGCGCGGCGGGCGGCGGGCCTGACGCAGACAGAGGTAGCCGAAGCGCTGGGGCGTCCGCAGAACACCGTTTCCGCGTGGGAGATGGGACGCGCACAGCCGGACATCTCCACGTTGGTGGAACTGTTCCGCATGATGGGCCGTTCTATGGATGAGGCGTTCGCGCTGACGGAGCAGGAAACGAAGGCGAAGCTGTCGGCGGAGTCTTTGAAAATCGCAAGGGATTTCGCCACGCTGGACGGTTGGGGGCAGAAGCTGGTGCGGGCCGCTATCAAAAACTCCGCCGACCGCGTTTCGGCGCAGATGCGCGAACTGACCTTTGAACTCGGCGTCTACTTTCCTGAGATTCTCCATTTGTTGAAGGGAAAGAAAACCTTTGAGGACGGCAGCGTGGAAACGGACGTGCTGGACTTGAAGGAGGATACGCTTCTCATGCCGGAAATGCCGCACAAGCGTATGCGTTTTGAACCGGGCGTTGTTCCGCTCGAAGCGTTTTACGGCGTGGTGGTTCCGGACAACTCCATGTCTCCGGTCATTCCGCGTGGCGGCATTGCCTTTATCAAGGCGACCAACGTTTGCAGTAACAGGAAGATTCACCTCATTTCGACGCGCCCGGACGCCGCATGGCCTTTCGGCGGGAAAATCCTGTGCCGCTATTACTACGCCGAACCCGTCGCTCCAAGTGAAAACCATGGTAAAAGTTGGTTCCACGCTCTCGATAAGAATGTCGCGGACATTTCCTTTGAGGAACGTCTCAGTGTTCACGGTCAGGTCATCAGCGTCTATAACCCTGTGAGCGGCCTTTCCAATGTTCCTCCGGATTTGAAGATACGCTACGAGTGGATGGACAATCCGGATGAAACCGACAAAGAAACCGAAGCCGACGAAACGCCCAACGAATGAAACGTCACTTCTAAAAACGACAAAATGGGTCTGTTGACAAAGTGGCCCTTTCTGCCGTTTGGAAAGCTATCAAAAGCGTAAGAAAGACGCCCTCGGCGTCTTCAAATTGCCCTTATCAATCTTTTAAGGTTTAATGCGGTCGCCGAAAGGAGACAGTGGTCTTCCG
>JAFSOM010000491.1 GCA_017447005.1 Oscillibacter sp. | reverse complement strand
GTCCTCCGGTTCTGCCGGTAATCAAATCGCCGTCGACCGTGACATCTTCGTCCGCGTACTCCATGCCCGCGTTGCGCACGTGGGAAATGATGTTGTTATGACAGGTAACGCGCCGTCCCGCGAAAGACTCCTTAATCGGCCCGGCCAGCCAAAGGGAATGGCAAATGAACCCCTTGACAATCTCCGGCTTGGCCATGACGCGTTGCAGAAATCTCGCGGCGGGGGAAATGTCCCCGGGCTTCTCCGCGTACAGCAGATAGTCCGCCACGTATCCCGCCGGGACGATAATCGCGGCGTATTCCGCCAAATCCTCGTCCGAGAGATTCTCAAAGCTCCGGTCAACCGTCGCTTCGGCCTGATATTCCAAGCCCTTGAAGGTGAGGCGGGGCTGTCCCCAAAGCCGCGTCAGAAACACGGGCTGATAGCCTTCCGTCTCAAAGTAGGACTGGTAATAGAAAATTTCCTTCTCGATGAACCGGTTTTCCAAGAGAATCCCGATTTTCTTTTTCATACTCGTTTCCTTTCCCGCCGGCTTTGCGGAGACGGATTAAATCATCTCCACAAAGTTGTCAAACCCGGTCACTTCCAGCACGGAGCGCACGCCCTCGCCCACGTCTTTCAGGTAAAGACGCGTGTCAGCGCCCAGTTTCTGCTTGGCGAAGAGGATGACGCGCAATCCGGCGCTGGAGATATACTCCAAATCCTTGACATGGAACGTGATGTTCTTGATGTCCTGTCCCTGCAAGGCGACCATCTGTTCGTGAAGCTGAGGGGCAACGGCGCCGTCCAAACGCCCCGTCAGGGTAACGTCAACGTCCGTTCCGTTCTTCTTTACGTCATAGGCAAACATGGTAATTCCTCCCGTATTACAAGATAATGTTTTCCGGTTCCGCCGTTCAAATTCCGGCTTGCGTCGGCTTACGTTTCCGCCTTACGCTCGCTTACGTTCCGGCTTTGCGTCGGCTTACGTTTCCGCTTGCGCTCGCTTACGTTTCCGCCTTGCCGACCAGCAACATCAGACTTCTGGGCATGAGGGAAACCGCCCCGTCACGTATTGCGCGATTTGCGCGGCCCTCTTTTCCCGTGTACTCAATCTCCCGCCAGACCATTCCGTTGGGAAGGGACGGCAACTCGAAACGCGCCTCTTCCCAATACGCGTTGACGGCGCAGTAGATAAACGCATCCTCTTTCGTGCCGTAGTCCGCTTTCGGCTCCGCGTACAGGACGCCAAACGAGAGGAACGGCTGACTTTCGTCCAATTCCCAAGGGCGCGTCCCGTGGAAGGACATCTCCGGGTATCCGCTACTGTTCTTGTCTCGGAAGAAATCGCTCCTGCGCAGAACCGGATGTTTGGCGCGGAAATGAATCATGCGCTTGAAAAAGTCGTGCAAATCCTTGTTCTTTTCCAGCAGATTCCAGTCCAGCCACGAAATCTGGTTGTCCTGACAGTAGGCGTTGTTATTGCCAAACTGCGTGTTGCCGAACTCGTCGCCCGACAGCAACATGGGAATCCCGCGACTGAGCAACAGCAACGCCACCGCGTTTTTCTCCTGACGGAGACGGAGTTCCAGAATCTCCCGGTCGTCCGTGTCGCCCTCCGCGCCGCAATTCCAACTGTCATTGTTATCGGAACCGTCGCGGTTTTCCTCACCGTTCGCAAGGTTGTGCTTTTGATTATAGGAAACCAAGTCCCGTAAGGTAAAGCCGTCATGACAGGTGATGAAATTAATGGACGCCTCCGCGCAGCGGTTGCCGTACAAATCCGGCGAACCTTGCATACGCCAGAGCAGTTCCGGCCCCTGTTCCGCGCCGCTCTTGACGAAACGCCGCAGACAATCCCGGTAGCGTCCGTTCCATTCGGCCCAGCGTCCCCACGCGGGGAAACTGCCTACCTGATACAATCCGCCCGCGTCCCACGCTTCCGCAATGAGCTTTGTTTTGCCCAGAATCGCGTCATGCGCGAGGGTTTCCAGCAGGGGCGGACTGGTCATCGGCGCGCCGTTCTGGTCACGGGACAGGATGGACGCCAAATCGAACCGGAAACCGTCGATGTGATAATCGGAGACCCAGTAGCGCAGACAGTCCAGAATGCAGTTCCGCACGACCGAGTTGTTACAGTTCATCGTGTTTCCGCAACCGCTGAAATTATAGTAATACCCCTCCGGCGTGAGCAGGTAATACGTTTTGTTGTCAATGCCGCGATAGGAGATATACGGCCCCTGTTCGTTGCCCTCCGCCGTATGATTGAAAACCACGTCCAGCATGACTTCAATGCCCGCCTTGTGGAACTGCTTGACGGTATTTTTCAACTCATCCGCCGCAAGTCCCATAGGAGCGGAGGCGGCGTAACCCGCTTTCGGGGCGTAAAAGTTCACCGTGGAATAGCCCCAGTAATTATAAAGCCGCCGCCCCTCAATCACCCGGCTGTTCTCGAACTCGTCAAACTCGAAAATCGGAAGCAGTTCCACGCAGTTGACGCCCAGTTCCTTGAGATAGGGAATCTTGTCCAGCAGTCCCGCGAACGTGCCCGGATAGCGTACGCCGCTGGATACGTCTTTCGTAAAACTGCGCACGTGGGCCTCGTAAATAACAAGGTCGTTCATGGGGATTTCCAACGGCTTATCGCCTTCCCAGTCGTAGTCCTCCATGATGACGCAACCCCTGTGCTGGAACGGGTCGTTCCAATCCGGCTCTTTGCCCCAGCGGTTGCGCCCGGACACCAGTTTCGCGTAAGGGTCTAACAGTACCTTGGTACGGTCGAAGCGGTAGCCCTGCGCGGGGTCAAAAGGCCCGTCAAAACGGTAGCCGTATTCCAGCATTTCCGGATCCAGACCGTAGACAATCATGGAAAACACGTGCCCGATACGAAATTCCTCCGGAAACGGAATCACAGCGAACGGCTCCGGCGCTCCGTAATGATACAGGAGCAGTTCACATTTGGTGGCGTCTCTGGAGAAAATCGAAAAGTTAATGCCGCCTCCGCTGGTGACGCTGGCGCCGAACGGCTGCACGCGTCCGCAACGATAGGGAATGCCGTTATGCTCATGGGTCGGATACTCATCAATGCGAATCATGCGCAACCCTCTTTTCAGTCGTTGAAGCGGACGGACGTTTTTTTGTTCGCTTGTCTTAACGTCCGTCCGCTTCAAATCAGCTTACCGCGTAACGCCCGCTTTTATCGAACCGGCTGGAGCGTCACTTTAATTTTCGGGGCCTCGTTCGTGGCGGGAATCGTCACGGTGAGGTTGTCCGCGTCGAAGCGGCTCCAAGGCATACCGTTCACTTCCACGGCGGAGATTTTCACGGAGCCTTTGGGGAGAATATCCGGGGATACCCGAAGAATATTATCCCGGAACGCGCCCGGCTTGGGTTTGAAGTACAAATCCAGCGGCTTTTTCGTGTGAAGCAGGTTGATATAAACGGAGGAGAGATAGCACAGTTCCACGGAGTGATACGCGCTCATGGAGTGACTGCCTTTCAGCCGTTCCGTACCCAGCAGGTAGGGAAGGCCGTTATTGAGGACGTTGAAGTAAACCGCGCCGTCGTCGTGGTCAAGGAAGAACGTATTGTAGAACGCCGCCGACTCTTCCGCGTATTTCAGATATTCCGGCTTTTTCAGCAGGCCGTAGAGAATCTGATAGGCGAGGATTCCCTGTTCCTGTTGCCACCACGCCTTACGGTCATGCCACGCGAAGCGGTGGAAGTTCTCCCCCTCTTTACGGATGCGCTCCATCACGTCGTACCAGCCGAAGCGCTGAATGTCCATGCCGACGCCGGGCATCTCCTTAGCAATCTTTTCGGCGAAACGGACATACTCGTCTTTCGGCGCGCAACTGTGAATGCGCATGAGGTTCCATGCGATTTTCAGGTTGTGGCCCACGACGCCGCGATTCTGCTGCCAGCCCCAGTTGTAGTCGTGGCTCCAGTCCTCCATGAACTTTTCCTGCACAAAGGGACTGTGGTCATAGTCCGGGAAATGCTCCGTAATCGTGTCCGCCGTGGAAACGAGGAAGTCCCAGTAGCGTTTCTCGTCGGTGGCCAGACAGAGATTAATAAGGTAGGCGGGGGCATGGTCGCCGACGGAGTTCCAGTTTTTCCGTCCGCGATTGCCGCCCAAGGTATCGCTCAGGGGGCTGAGGAATACGGGGTCGATATGGGAATAATAGCCGCCGCGTTCCTTATCCAAGAAGTGGTCGAACAGAGCGACGGTCATCTCAATATCGCGGTAGATGGACGGGTCGCCGGTAATGCGGTAAGTCTGCGTCAGACCCGCCAAGGCGTAAATCTGCTCGTACATGGGAATCGCGTCATAGTCGTCGCCAAATTCGGAGGCGAAGACTTTGTGCTCTCTGCCGTCCTTCACGTCGATTCCGTGATACCAGTAAACGATGTTCTCGTCGGTATCGTAGAACTTCAAATGGTTCTGCATATAGCGGGAACCCTTTTCGGCGGCCTCAAGGAAACGCTCCTCGCCGGTGAGCATATAGGCGCTGGCCATGCCGTAAATCATACGGGAAATGGTGTCGGTCTCCTGACGGTAGGTGTCGCTCTTGCGCTCGCCGGTCAGAAGCAGGGACGTGCGATAATTGTCATAGTTGATGTCGCCGTCCGGGAACTGCGCCCGGAGAAAGAAGTCGCAAATCTCGCCCGCCTGCCGAACCCACCAGTCTTTCTCCTCGAAGCGGTATTCCGATACGGACTTGCCGGGAAAGTCAATGCACTTGGCCTCAAAAACGTAATCGTCCTTTTCGGCGCCGTTCGGGTAGAACACGCCGTAGACAAAGAGCATCTGTCCGGGCTTGAGAAGGTTACGAATCATTCCGGTGCAATCGGAGTACGGCTCGCCCAGATTGCGCAGAAGCCTTGCGTAGAGATTGCTCCCCAGAATGACGGTAAACTCTCTGCCGTCGGTGGTTCGCATGGTAAACGTGTCCTTGCCTCCGTACCCGGTCACATACCCTGAAATCAGGTCGGAAAACTCCAAATTGCCGATTCTCACGCGCATTTTCCTCCTTGCATTGCATTACATTTGCGCCTTTGCCGCGACAGCCGCGACAGCCTTTATCCGATTTCAAACCGCCCTTTGTAATGTCAAGTAATAAAATTATAATAACAGAAAGTTCGACCAAATTCAACAAGCGCATTGTGACAATATTCCGAAAAGTTTACAGGAAATTGTAGTCATATTGCACAAATAGGGGAGGAGTATAGAAAATTCATGTGCATTTTGTACAATAAAAAGCGGATATTTCAGAAGGGGGAAATGAGGCTCTCCAATAGAAAATAATCTAATCATAATTAGGGAATAATCTAAAGCAAGATTAAAATACCCGAAAACAAATTAAACATATAGGATTTTACAGACGTATCGACAAAGGGCCGGGCGTCACGATTCGCCCGTCAAAGGAAACTTCCACGAAATTCGGAGGACTGCTTTATGAACGTAATCTGTGTGGACGATGAGTTTTTGTCCATGCGTCGTATTCTTTCCATGTGTCTGGACATGCCGGAGGTAAGCCACGCGGAAGGATTTACCAGCGCGGCGGAAGCGCTTGCATGGCTGAAAGACCATACGGCGGATGTCGCCCTGCTGGATATTCATATGCCGGATATGAACGGCCTCGCGCTGGCGGAGGAAATCCGTAAGCGCCGCCCGCATACGGCGATTATATTTGTGACCGCGCATTCCCAATATGCAATCGACGCGTTCGCGCTGCATGTCTCCGGGTATCTCCTGAAACCCGTCAGCAAGGAGCGGCTTTCCGCGGAATTGGCCTACGCCGCCTCTGCGCGCCCTTCTCCCGCGTGCGCCGCCCGCATTAAGGTGCAGACGTTCGGATATTTTGAGATTATGGCGGACGGAAAAAGAGTCGCCTTCAAGCGCTCCAAGTCCAAGGAACTGCTCGCCTTGCTGGTGGATAAACGGGGCGGCGGCATGAGCAGAAGTCAGGCGCAGGCGGAGTTGTGGGAGGACCGGGATTATGACCGTCAAATGCAGAAACAGTTTGACGTCATTCTCCGCAGTCTGCGCAGTACGCTGAGGGAATACGGAATCGGCGAGATTCTGGAATTACAGCGCGGCTTTATCCGTATCCGCCCGGAACTGCTCAACTGCGATTTATACTGTTTTTTGGACGGCGATAAAAACGCGGCGCGGGAGTTCCGGGGAGAATATATGACAGGCTATTCATGGGGCAGAATCACGGAGGGCTATCTTAGCCGCCTTCTCTGAACGCGATTCTTTGAGGCGTATCCGCGCCGACGGACAGAACAGGGAGCGCTTTTTGGAAAATATTCCTCCCGCGCCTCCTTTGTTGTACATAATGTACAAAAGCAAAACCTGTCCGTCGAGATTTTTATTGAATATTTTTCCTTCTATGCGCTTAAAAACTACGGATTTGTTGGACATTTGTTGGACATTCGGCGCTAAATTATCGGCGTAACGGCTTTCGTTTCGCGCTTTCCGTTGCGTAAAAGACACGATAAAAGAAGGAACGCTTGACGCGACCATCGCAAATATCGCCCTCCGCGACGGAAGCTGTGGACGGATTCGTTATTCCGCCGGATTATCCGCGGATGTCAATTTATTTAAAAGGAGGCAATTTATTATGTGGAACAGAAAAGACCTGAAAGCGAAAGGCAAAGCGGCCTTCCGGGCGAATTACTGGCCCTCGGTTCTGGCGGCGCTGATTGCGTTCGCGCTTTCCGCCGGCGGTTTCGCCACGGTCGGAAACAACGCGTCCGAAACCACTGCGGAACAGACCGCCGCCATCGAGCAGGAGCTGGAAGGGATTCCGCCGGAAGTAGTGTTGACGATTTTGCTGGCCGTTCTCGGCGTGATAGTCGTCGCGGCGATTGTGACTACGCTTATTAGCGCGTTCCTGTTCAACCCGCTGCGCGTGGGCTGCATGCGGTTCTTCACCGTCAATTCCGACGCCCCCGCCAAACTCTCGGAGCTTGGCTACGGCTACAAGTCCAACTACCTCAACAGCGTCAAGACGCTCCTTTTGAAGGACATCTTCATTGGCCTGTGGTCTCTGCTCTTTGTCATCCCCGGTCTGGTAAAAGCCTACTCCTACCGTCTGACGCCCTACATTCTCGCCGAAAATCCCTCTCTCAGTTCTACGGAAGCTATCACACTGTCCCGAAAGATGATGAACGGTCAGAAATGGCGGGCGTTCGTGCTGGACCTCAGTTTCCTCGGCTGGGACATCCTCGCGGGCCTCACGCTCGGAGTGGTCGGAATTTTCTACTCCTTCCCCTATGTGTGCGCCACCGACGCGGAACTGTACAAGGCCATCCGCGACTCGTATCAGGAAACCGCCGAAGCCCTTTAATCGCTGACATCCTTAGGTTGTTCTGTCCCGCTTGTTATGGCCTGCCGTCTCTCCTTGCGCCGCAAAGCGTAAGGGGAGACGGCAAATAAAGCGACGCGGAACAAAAGGCGCGTAAAACCGTTGCGGAAGGCTGTTTCATCCGTTCGTATTCGGAAGATTTTCAGTTTCAGGAGACCACACAAGATGGGTAAAAAATTACAAGTTCTGATAGCGGTCATAACTATAATGTCCGCCATTGCCGTCACGCTTTCCGGTTGCGTCGGCGGCTCCCCGCAAGGCGCGGACGGCGCGGAGGGCGCAATTCTGTATGCGTCCATTCCGCGGGAAGAGGATTCCCCGGACTGGGTAACGGCGCTCCCCGCCGCGCAGAATACGGATACCGCGCAACTGTTTGTTGTCGCGGGCATGGGTATGGACAAGACGACGGCTACCGTATCCATGCACTAACGGGACGCAAACGGACAGTGGAAACAGATTCTTTCCACGCCCGGCTATGTGGGAAGAAATGGCCTGTGCCTTGACGCTGACCATGCGGAGGGTTGCGGTCAAACGCCCATAGGCGTCTACCATTTCAACCGCGCCTTCGGTATCGCGTCCAATCCCGGCTGCGCCATGCCCTACACGCAAGTCACGGACGACGATTACTGGTCCGGCGACGACCGGGAGGGAATGCGCTATAACGAGATGGTTTCCCTCAAGGACTTCCCCGACCTTGACATGGAAAACAGTGAGCATATCGTAGACTACGAATATCAATATCAATACTGCCTGAACATCAGCTTTAACGAGGAGGGCGCCGCCGGGAGAGGTTCGGCTATCTTCCTGCACTGCCTTGGCCCGCTGAAGCCGTACACCGGAGGTTGCGTGGCGATTCCGGAATATATCATGAAACAGGTCATGCAAACCGTACAGCCTGACTGCGCGGTCGTGATTGACACGCTGGAGGCGATGGGCGGGAGCCTGTGAGCGGACGCAAGAAAGGAAATGAAACATGGGTTTTCAGAATTTCGCGTATATTTTCGGCGCGGTTATCGTTGTTGCAATCGTCGCGGGCGTCATTTACTCTATCGCGCTCGCCCGCAAGATTCAGAAAAACGGCATTGAGGCGGACGCGGTTCTCACCCGCGTTGAAACGCATACGACCACCGACAGCGACGGCGACATGACAACGACGACGACGTATTACGTCACATATATCAATCAGGAGGGACAGAGCGTGGAGGCGGCGCTGATGACGGAACCGCCACGTTCCGTCAGACAAGGCGCGTCCCTGCGCGTGAAGTATCTGCCGGAGAAGCCCAAAAGCGTAGTTCTGGTGAAACGCTGAACCCGTAAACAAAATAGCGGCCTGTCATAGGTCGTATAGGAAATGACGTTGTATCGCAAGGAGGCGTATATATGAAGAAGCGTTTTTATCTTGTGTTGCTGGCCTTTATCCTGACGCTTAGCGCGTGCGGGACGCAAAGCCCGCAAACCGCACCGGAAGCGAACGCAATTCCGGAATCGCATGTCATCCCCTATCCCGAAAACTACCCCACCGCGCAGGACGAGTACGGCGCAAGCGCGTTTGCGGGGGCGCTCAACCACGCCGATTCCAAGTATTATGTCATTCATGATTTTTACAACATGAAGAGCGAGGATTCTCTGCACATCCTCAGCAACTTTGAAACCTATCAGCAAACGACGGAATATACCTGCGGGCCGTCCTGCGCACTGATGGTTCTGAACTGGTTCGGCGCGGACGGCTACGACGAAATGCAAATTGCCGACTTGGTCGAAATCGACACGAGCAAGGGAACCAGCGTCGAGGGAATGGCGAAATTCTTTGAAGGTCTCGGCTGGAACGTGGACTATCACGCGGATACGGATTACCGCTTTGGAGACATCGAGGCCGCGAAAGCGTACTTTCTGGAACAGATTGACGCGGGCGTACCGGTCATGGTCGACTGGGAGGACTGGGCCGGGCATTGGCAGGTTGTCATTGGCCTTGACGAATGCGGCTCCGACGACCCCTATGACGACGCGCTGATTCTCGCCGACCCGTATGACATTACCGACCACTGTCAGGACGGCTATTATACCATGTCGCCGATGCCTTCGCCCAGCAGCGTGCCGATGCCCACGGCCGACTTGATGCGTCC
>JAFSOM010000490.1 GCA_017447005.1 Oscillibacter sp. | reverse complement strand
TACAGGCGCTGTTGCTTTTCGTTCAGGCTGTCAAACAGTTTCCGGTTCATTTCCGCTCATTCCTTTGCTTTTTCTTTTCATTATACCACATTATCAACCAAAGCCATAGTTGCAAAGATTATTTTTTCGCAAGTCCTAAGCGTTCCGCGTAAAGGCTTACGCAAAAACAAATTAGCCGGATTTCCGGTTTGATTCCGCCGTATTGCGGAAACCGGACGCCACAAGGCGCAAAGACTATTGTTGAGCAGTTCCTAAACCGGAAAGCGGATAATGAAAGAGGCGGGCCGTCGTAAAATTCGGCGGCTCGCCTTTTGCGATGATTGAACGGCGGGAAAGTCTCAGACTTTACGGGAATGATAGAACGTGTAAAGCGGTTCCGCGTCAGTTCCTTGCGCGGCGCTTACTCGGGGACGCGCACGACGCAAATGAGATAACCGCCGTCCCACGCGGCGCGGATACGCGTCCGGCCCTTGCCGACGGGAATCACAAGGCCGTTTTCGTCCACGGTGGCGACGGAGGAATCTTCGCTTGTCCACGTAATCGGCGCCTCCACGCCCGATACTTTCAACTGATACTCGCCCTCTTCCACGGTACGCGTGAAGTCGGTCGTATTGAGTTTGGCCTCGGTAGACGTTGCCCCGGTAATCATACGGGCAACGCACACGCCCTTTCTTACGCCGTCCGTCACGATAACGTTGACGGTTCCGTGAGAACGGGCGGTAATTTTCCCGGAGGAATCGACTTCCGCCACGTCGGGATTCTGGCTTACCCACGTAAAGGGGCCGTCACTTCCGCCCGTGACGCGGACAGTGGCGCTCTCACCCAGCGTACGGAGCGTGAAATCATGCGTACTGAGCGTGATTCCATCGGGGAGGGCTTTGGCGGCGTCGTAGTACATGGCGGTCAGTTCGGCGTCGGAAAGCGTATTGTCAAAGACGATGGCGGATTCTCCGGGACTGTCGTTAAGAGGTTCCGTTTCGTCAAGGTTTTCAAGGTCGTCGGGGTATGGTTCGCCGGATTCCGTGTCGGGGAGTTCGTCGGATTCACTGGGAAGTTCGCCGGAATCCGTGCCGGAGAGTTCGTCGGAATCTGCGTCCGCGCCGGAATGCGCGTCGGCGTTGGCGTCGCGTCCGGGCAGGGCCGTTACGCCGGTTTCGACGCCGATTTTGCCGTCTGTGAACTGGTAAAGCCGATTCATCATCAGGTCTCCGTAACGCAGATACACCAGAACGCCCGATAAGACAAGGATAATCAGGACAAGGATAAACGTTATCATCGGGGAGCCGTCTTTTTTGCGGTGGCGCTTCTCTTCTTCCATAAATCGCCGCTCCTTTCCGTAAATCGCGGGGGTTTTCGATACGCCTATCATAGCGGCTTTTGGAACGCTCGTCAAGGCGGAATTTGTGAACAATTCAAAAAAGTATGCGTACACGGTCTCTTGGCAAGTTGCGCGCAATCGAACCCTTCCCCTCTCCCCCTTCCCTTTCAGGGACGGGGAAACGAAATCCGGAAAGACGGTAATAAAAACGAATTTGCATTGGAAACGCCATCAAAGTTTATTTTTTCAATATTTCACGCATATTTAAGCGTACCCCCGCCCCTGAAAGGGAAGGGGGACAGGGGAGGGGGTTTCGGTCGGATATTCGCTTGCCAATAAAAACTTTACGCATACTTCCAAAAAAGAGGCACGTTTCCGAACCTCGAACCCCTCACGCGCCCGCGAACCGGAACGCAATCCCGATAACGGCGGCGAAGGCGATAAAGACAATGGGGTGCAAGTCCTTGACGCGTGGGACGGCGTTTGTCAGGACAAGCAGGAGCGCGGCGAGAAACAGTTGGGGCCATAAGAGCAGGGTATCGCCGCTCACGGAAACGCGGTTCACGAAGCCGTCTCCGGCGATACGGATACCGGTCAGGACTTCCAGAAAGACGCTGACGCAGGCGGCGCCGATTAAGCCCGTAGAGGCGGGGCGCAGACCGTAGAAAGCGCGTTCGACCCACGGATTTTCGCGGAAACTCCGCAGGAACGCCGCGACAATCAGAATCACGATAATGGACGGCGTCACCTCTCCGATAGTGGCGACAATCGCGCCGGGGACGCCCGCAACGGTAAAGCCGACGTAAGTGGCCATATTGATACCGATAGGGCCGGGGGTGGATTCCGAGACGGCAAGCATATTCATCAAGTCGCCGTAGGTGTACCAGCCTGTCGTTTCGCCGATGTTTTTCAGGAACGGCAGGGTAGCCATGCCGCCGCCCACGGCGAATAATCCCGTTTTAAAGAACTCCCAATACAATTTCAACAGAATCATGCCGTAACTCATGTTTTATCACGCTCCGTTTCCGCGCCGTCTCCGTGATTATCCGCTTGCGCGTCGTTTTCGCCGTCCGTATCCGGTTCGCTTACGCCGTCCGCGCCGGATTGCGTTTCGTCTCCGCTGTCCTCATTCGGCGTTACGGCTTGCGTCTCCGCTTGCGCGGCGGACGTTACCGACTGCGCGGCGGGGGTATCGCTTTCGGCGCGTTTGGCGGCGTAACGGGCCTCTAACGCCTTCAGCGCCGCGCCCGTGACGGCGGAGAGCAGGACGAACCATACCGGGGAGAGATTCAACAACACGCTTCCGGCTAACACCAGCGCGAAAATAACGGCGGTACGGTAGTCAATCACGGATTTTTTCAACAGTTTCATCGTGGCGTTGAAAATCAGGACGCACACGCAGACCTGTATGCCCGCGAAGGCGTTGCGCACGGCGGGAATGTCGGCGAAATTGGAAATCAGTCCGGCGATAATCGAGATAAAGACCAGCGACGGAAACACCATACCCAATGTAGCGACGATTCCGCCGAATATCCCCGCCTGTTTCTGTCCGATAAAGGTGGACGTGTTGATAGCGATAATCCCCGGCGTACACTGTCCGATAGCGTAATAGTCAATAAGCTCCTCTTCCGTAACCCAGTGGCGCGTGTAGACCACTTCCCGTTGCAGGATGGGAAGCATAGCCATACCGCCGCCGAAGGTAATCGCGCCCATTTTGGCGAACGTCAAAAACAAATCGCGCAAAGTTCCCAAGCGTTCCCTCGTCATGAAAAATCCTCCAAAGTTCTCTATACGATAGCCGCGCCGCTTATGGCGTCAATGTTTTTCTTGCTTTTTCCATGAAACGGATTTATAATCACAGGAAAGAGTTGGTCGTTGCCGGCGTGTATTCTCCCGTGGGAGATGTGGCGGCGTGTCAACTCTTTTTCGTTTATCCGCAAGCGCCGCGCCGTCACTCCAGATAGCCGTACATGCCGCGCACGGACACTTCCCCGGCGCGTAGGACGCGTTCGGCGCCGTCGTCGCCGCGCACGCGTAAGCCGAACTGCTCGTCAAGTCCGACGGCGTCGGCCTCCTCCAAGCCGTCCGGGGAAACTAGTTGCACGCGCTTTCCGATGTTCACGCAGTCGCGGCGGCAGCGTTCCAGATATTCCGACAAATCGCCCCGGCGTAAGGCGTCATAAGCGCGGTCAAGCTCCTCAATCACAGCGGCGGCGAGTTGCGGACGCGATACGGGCCGCCCTAACTCCCACGCCAAGGACGTAGCCATAGCGGACACGTCCGGCGAGAAGTCGTCCGGCGTCTGGGAGACGTTGATTCCAATGCCGATAATCAGACAGTCGATATGCCCGGTTTCGCCCTGCATGGAAACTTCCGTCAGGATTCCGCAGAGCTTTTTACCATTCAGCACGGGGTCGTTGGGCCATTTCAGCCCCGGACGCACGCCGCAGACGCGTTCCACGGCGGAACATACGCTCACGCCCGCCAAAGGCGTAATCGGCAGTAATTGTCCCGGATTCGTCTCCGGGTACAACAGGACGCTCATATAGATTCCCTTGTCCTTGGGGGACTGGAAATTCCGGTTCATGCGTCCGCGTCCGGCGGTCTGACGGTTGGCGATGACGACCGTACCTTCCGCGCCGCCCTGACGGGAGAGGCGTTTGCAGTCGCTGTTGGTGGATTCGGTTTCGTCAAGACAGACAATCCCGTTTCCGATAACGCGCACGGGGCCGAGAAAACGCCGGACTTCCGTTTCGGAGAGGATGTCGGGCGCGGCGCGGAGACGATAGCCCCGCCCCGGCGCGGCTTCGATGTCGTAACCGTCATTCCGCAACGCCGTGACCGCCTTCCAAATCGCCGAACGGCTCAACCCTAAGCGGCGGCTCAAGTCTCCGCCGGAGACGGTGCGCCCGTCCCGCAACAAGTTCAGAATGGTTTCCCGGCTGTTCATAAGCTCCCCACCTTATCGCGTTGCGACGTTTCGCGCTCTGTCGCTGTTTGACGTTTGCGCCCCGCCGCCGCTATCGTGAATCTTCGTCAGTTTACCATGTTTTTCCGCGCTTGTAAATGGGGTATGCGCACAGATTTTTGCGCGTATGGGGCGGGAAATTTTGCGCGAACCCGGCGCGACGCTCCGCGCATTCCCCTGTTTCCCCGACGCGGACGCGGGATTTTTGGGAATCCGCTCTAAAGAATGCGATTTTCCTGTTGGCAAACGGAAGAAAATGTGGTATAAAGAGAGCGGAGAAAGAAAACCGCTGGCGGACGGTTACAGGCAAGGCGGAAACCTGTCCCGTAACCCGCGTAACGTACTAAGGAGGCGCCCTATGGACTGGTTTCCCCTGTTAAATTCCATACGTATCGCGGCCCTTTCCACGGTCGTCGTCTTTTTTCCCGCGCTCTTGGCGGCCCATTGGATGACCCGTTCCCCATCCTCCCCAGTCAAGAGCGTATGGGATATGATTTTGACGTTGCCTTTAGTCCTCCCGCCGCCCGTGATTGGCTGGCTGATTCTGCAAGTCCTCGGCCCCGGACATTTATTCGGCTACTGGACGCGCCAACTTTTCAACGTCCGTCTGGTGATGTCATGGCCCTCGGCGGCGCTGGCGTCGGCGCTGGTATCGTTCCCGCTGTTGTACCGCTCGGCGCGGCTGGCCTTTGCGCGATTCGACCCGAATCTCAGCGACGTGGCCCGGACGCTCGGACGCTCGGAAGCGTGGATTTTCTGGAACATACAGGCGCGGGTATGCTGGCGCGGCCTGACGACAGGCGCGGCGTTCGCGTTCCTTCGGGCCTTGGGCGAATACGGCGCGACATTCCTTGTGGCGGGATACATGCCCGGACGTACCGCGACGGTTTCCACGGCGTTCTATCACTTCTGGAGCGGCGGCGATAATGTCGGGGCCATGATTTGGGCCTTGCTTAGTATCGCGCTGTCGGGGGCCTGTCTGCTGGGCGTCAGCGTGATGGAGGAGAGCGGGAAGGAGGGCGAAACGCCGTGAAACTGCGGGTTGACATCATGAAAAACATGGGCGAGTTCCGTCTTGACGCGCAACTGGAAGCCGGAGAGGGCGGCGCGTTGGCGCTCTTGGGCGCGTCGGGGAGCGGAAAGAGTACGGTTTTACGCTGTATCGCGGGGCTAATCGCGCCCGACGAGGGACGCATTATGATGGACGGCGAACCGCTGTTTGACAGTTCGCGTCATATCAACGTCCCGCCGCAACGACGGAAAATCGGCGTTTTGACGCAAGGCTATTCCCTCTTCCCGCATATGAGCGTGCGAAAGAACGTCGCCGCCGCGATAGAGCGCCGCGCCGACCGGGAACGTCTGACGGAGGACACGCTCCGGCGGTTCCGTCTGGCCGACGCCGCCGACCGTATGCCCCGGCAGTTGTCCGAACTGGAACGGCAAAGAACCGCCTTGGCGCGTCTATGGGCGTCGCGTCCGTCGGCGGTACTGCTCGATGAGCCATTGTCCGCGTTGGACAGCTTCGTAAAGTTCCAGTTGGAGCAGGAGCTTTCCGACTTTATTTCGTCCTTTGAAGGCCCCGTGATTTGGGGTTCGCATGACCGCGGGGAAGTCTACCGGAATTGTCCGCTTGTGTGCGTCATGGAAAACGGTCTTTCGCAGGAAATTATATCGGCGGAGCGGCTTTTAAGTCATCCCGGCACGGAAGGCGCGGCGCGGCTGTCGGGCTGTAAAAACATCGTGGGGGCGGTGCCGCGCCATAACGCGATTTTCATTCCCGAATGGGGCGTGACGTTGCGTCCGGCCTACCCGATTCCGCCGCTGTTGCGCCGCGTGGGAATCCGCGCCCATCAGGTGCGATTGTCGGAGCCGGCGCTGGTCAACACGTTCGCCGCCACCGTGGAGCGCGTCATTGAGGACGTATCCTCGACCATCGTGCTGTTGCGTCCGACGGGGGCCTCGCCCGACGCGCCGCTGTTGCGCATGGAAATTGACCGCAACACGTGGCGCACAACGCCCGACCAGCGTCATGTCAACGTGTCCATCGGCCCGCAAGACCTCCTGCTATTGCAATGATTCCCCGGCGTTTGTTAGCGTAAACTTACCGGAACGGTACGAAAGCGCGATTTTCGTTCCGCCGCCGGAAAGGCGCATTGGAAAAAATCCACAAAAAAGCGCGGGGGCGTCATGCAATTACGGACATTTCCGGTTAATTTGTCCATACGCGGAAAACATTTTTGTGCAATCCCTACAATTCGCGTTGATTTTGCGTTTGATTATCGTAGCGGAGTCGAAAAGTTATCGTTCAGGCGCGAAACTTTATCCTTTCGTTTTCGTATCCCGTCGGCGCGTCCTTCTCGGGCGCGAAGCGGACGAATACCGAAAAAAATCTCTGCGAATCTGTCCTTTTGAGCGAAAGTTTCCCGGCGCGGAAAGAAAAACCGATTTTCTTGAAAAAGTTTCTAAAATTCCTTATTTAGCAAAAATCAGGCGTATTTTTCCGATAAAAGTTGAATTTTCCGATTTTGCCTCTTTTTTTGATAAGAGAGGCAAATTTTTTTGCAATTCCTCTTGCCTATTGAAAGTATTTGTATTATAATGCAAACATTCTTTCGGCCGGGCTATCGTCCCGAACCGCGTACCAAACAGGAAATGATTGTAGAGGGTTATGACATGAAAAGAACAGGGACTACCAAAGAACGAAAACCGTCCGGGAATCGAGATTTGGACCCCTTCCTC
>JAFSOM010000489.1 GCA_017447005.1 Oscillibacter sp. | reverse complement strand
TCGCTGTGCGTGGAGAACCGCGCCGGACGCGCCGGACTTTACGGAAACGGCGTTTCCCTCAAACTCACATACGCGAACATGAAATCAATCAGCAGGTCGCGGGGCGCGATTCCCTGCGATTCCGCCGTCGCAATTTACCGGGAGGCGGCGCGTATGCTGGAGGGAGTGGAACAGGCTCCGGTCCGGCTGATTGGCGTCGGCGTTTATAATCTGTCCGCAAATGAGTTCAGACAGCTTACGCTCGACGAACTGCTTGCGGATTCCGTTCACGCGAGCGAAATCGAAACGAATCGGCGGCTTGATTTTTTGCGGCAAAAGTATCGTCTGGATTTTGCTGGACATCTGCAACAGTTGTATCATGCGGAAACGCTTCATAAAACAGTGGAATATATGAGAAAACGCGCCCAAAGGACGGGGACGTTGGGCTTTCCGGAAACGGCGGCTGAGGTTCAAAACCGCTCGCGCCCCGCGCAATAGCCAGCCGAAAATTGCGTCAAAAATTCACAATACAGCGAAACACCCAAATGTGACGGAACGTCGCCGCGTTTGGGTGTTTCGCGTTGCCGTGTATAAATAAAGGAGACATTAGTGTGAAAGATACGAAAAAGCCTCAATTTTAGATTTTGGCATCAAAACAAGACCCACAAAGTGAGCCGTTTCTGAGATATTCCTACCTTGAAGAATGCGAGGCACACCTGCACATCAACGCCATACGGGTAGGTGCATTTGAAGATGATGCCGGGACGCCTTATAAAATCAAGTTGTAGTATATCACAGAACGAGAAAAAATGGAACCCCTAATTTTCAGAAAGGCAGCCGCTTGTCAGCGCTCTTTCATTCCTATTTGCGCCAGACGCAAAGCGGCTGGAATGGTCGATTGCTATGAACATACGAGACGAACATTCTTCATTTTCTTAGATTTTCGTTGAAAGCAAACAAGAAATCATGTATAATAGCAAGAAGTAAGAGAAACTTGCAGCCATTTTGCGTTTTTTGGACAGCAGGCGTCTCTTACAATCTTTTTCCGCGCCGCGGAAAAAGATTGACTTAAACAACGCCGCCTTTTCCGTATAATGACATCAGGCTTTGGGAAACATTCCCGAAATACACGGAGAAGGAGCGATACAGTATGGCGAATTGGCTTGGATTGGAAGGGCGCGTGGTCATCGTGACGGGAGGCGCGTCCGGTATCGCCAATCACGTCGTCACGACCCTGAAGGCGGCGGACGCCGTGCCCGTCGTCGTAGACGTGGCGGTCGAGACCGGGCAGGAGCTTTCCGGCGCGTACTGCGTCAAGTGCGACGTGACCAGTAAGGAGAGCGTACAGGCTATGGCCGACGCGGTAGTGGCGAAGTACGGCAAAATCGACGCGCTGGTCAACGTCGCCGGAATCAATCTGCCCCGTCTGCTGGTGGACGTGAAGGGCGAACACCCCGAATACGAACTCGACGACAACGCCTACGATAAGATGTTCGACATCAACGTCCGGGGCATGGTCTACTGCGCCCAAGCCTGCGTGCGGCAAATGCTCAAACAGGGCGGCGGCGTCATCGTCGGCATGTCCTCCGAATCCGGCAAAGAGGGTTCGCAGGGGCAGTCCGCCTACTCCGCCACCAACGGCGCGAGGGACAGCCTCGTCCGCTCCTGGGCGAAGGAGCTTGGCCCCTACAATATCCGCGTGGTGGGCGTCGCCCCCGGCATTATGGAGGCCACCGGACTGCGTACCCCCGCTTACAATACGGCGCTGGCCTATACCAGAGGCGTCAGGGTCGAGAACCTGTCCACGGACTACACCAAGGTGATTCCGCTTGGGCGCGACGGCAAACTCGACGAAGTGGGAAACCTTGTGGCGTTCCTTGTCTCCGACCGCGCCAGTTATATCACCGGAACGACCGTGAATATTTCGGGCGGCAAGTCCAGAGGATAAGCCGGAAAACGCTGACAAAGAAAGGAGGCTGGCGCGTATGAACAACCTGTTCGGCGATAACCGGGCGGCGGGCATTCTCCATCTTTTCGCCGGGACGCCCTCATTGACCGCCGCCGCGTTAGCTTCCTATCTGGGTGTCAGCGAGCGGACTGTCCGCAATGACATTCACATTCTCAACGGGGAATTGCGGGACTGCGCGTCCATTGACGGCGAACAGGGAAAATTTACGCTTCACGTTTACGACACGGAACGCTTTCAGGTTGTCCGCGCCCGTCTGCTGGAAACCGACAGATTCCTGAACTCTCCCCGTAACCGTATGGACTACATTTTCGGAAAGCTCATGCGGGCGGAGTCTCCCCTGAACGCCGACGAACTGGCCTATGAAATGAACGTCAGCCGGGGGACGCTGGCCAATGACCTGAAACGTCTCCGCGTCGAAGCGGAACTGTATCGCCTTGCGATTGTCGGCAAAGCCGGAAAGGGGCTTGTCCTGAAAGGCGCGGAAAGCGACATCCGTCATTATGTCCTTGAAAATCTCTATGACGCCCTTTACAGGGAATATCCCATAGAGCCGGAAATCGAACGAATGGCGCTGGAGACATTCGCGGACAGTCCCTTTGAGCCGAACGCGCTGGAAAATTTTCGACGCTTTCTGGTTGTCATGCTTGACCGTTTCCTGACAGACCATCCTGTCGGGGAACTGACCGCTTCCTTTTACAGCCTCACGGCGCGTCCGGAATTTGCCGTCGTGGACAGACTGTCCAACCGAATCGGACGTTTCCTCGGCGTGGAGTTTCCGGCAGAGGAAAAGCTGTTCGTACTCCTCCCCGTCATTGGTATGCGTACCCCCGCCGACGCGCAGAATATGCGGGCGATTGAACTGGACGAAAGCATGAAAGCCCTTGGGGAAAAGCTGTTCGGACAAATCCGGCGGGAACTCGACATCCGCATTGAGAACCCGGAAGCGATTGACGAGTTTCTATATCACCTCATGTTCATGCTGAACCGCTTAAAATTCAACGTGCGGACGAAAAGCCCGCTGTTGGAGGAACTGCGGGAAAAGTATCCGCTGGCGTGGCGCATGGCGGACATCGCCTCGAAAGTGATTTACAGCGATTACGGCTTGAAAGTCACGGCGGACGAGCGGAGTTTTCTGGCGACGTATTTCGGCGTGTTTCTGGAGGAGCAGGAGGAAAAGCGGACGCGGCCTTTCCGCGCCGCGCTGTTGTGCGGTCCCGGACGCGTTACCGGACGCCTTATCGCGGCGCAGTTGCGGAAGGTTCTGGACAGTTCGGCGGAGTTGACGCAACTTACGGACGCGAACGCCACGACGGAAATGCTGGAATCTTTTGACCTGATTTTCGCAACGTCTGATTTGCCTTGCGCGGTAAGCCGCCCGGTGATTCAAATCCGGGAAGTGTTCAACGAGCAGGCGTTGCGGCAGAAAATCGAAAAGGCCAAATACTGGGACCGCGTGGACGTGCCTGTTTTGGACGATAACTGGTTTGTCATGGGAGGATTGCTGGACGAAAGCCGCTTCTTTCCCTTGGAGGCGTCGGACAGTTACGAAACGGGTCTGGAAAAGATGGTTCGCGCACTCACCGACGCCGGACAGCTTGACGGCGGATTCATGGAACGTCTGCGGGAACGTGAAAAGCTGGGGGCAATGGCGTTTGACCATGGCGTGGCGATTCCGCACGTTATCCAGTACGCCGGGGGGCGTCTGGTATTGGCAATCGGGACGTTTCCGAAAGCGGTTTCCTACGGCGGACAGGACATTCGCGTTATTTTTCTGATGGGCGTCCCGGAAACGTCGGACGCCGACGACGGAATGTTAGTGCGGGTCTATGAGGAAATCATAAGCGTTGCGCAGGAGCCGACGCTTATGGAAAAAGTAGCGAACGCAACGGATTTCCAATCGCTCCTGCGGGCGTTGTACCGGCAAGCGTAAACGGGAAAGCGAGGGTTGTTATGCTGAAACTTGGGTTGTTCGTGGCGGCGATGTTTCTGATTCAGGCGGTTTTGACAAGCGTCCAAATCAGCCATTTCAATCAGGAGTTCGTCAAACTGCGGCGGCGGGGAAAAGTCGCCTGCGGGCGGCAGTCGGGCGGCTTTCACGCCGGGTCTGTCGTGATGTTCCTGATTGACGAAAACGGAATCATCAGGGAAGGGAAACAGCTCACGGGCGTGACATCCTTCGCCCGCGTCAAGCCGCTGGACGGCTTTGAGGGGAAGTTTGTCGGCGGCCTGACGGAAAACGACCTTCCCCGGCACGGTAAGAATCTCCGAAAGGCGATTCTTGACGCGAAAGAAACTTATAACAAAGTCATGAACGGCGAGATTGTCCCCGACAAGCCGTCCCCGTTCCAGCGGGCGGGGCGCGCTCTGACCGGGCGGACGTAATCGCCGGAATTGGAAAGAAAGGCGTGTTTTTATGGACTTTATCGTAAAGTTGGCGTCGGGTTTTATGAACCTGTTCAACCTCGGCGGAGCGCAGTTCATGTCATGGGTCACGGGAATCATTCCCACGATTCTGATGTTGCTGGTTTTAATGAACGCGATCATGGCCCTTGCCGGTGAGGCGACCATCAACCGTATCGCCCGTTTCTGTACGGGGAATCCCATTCTTCGTTACGCGGTTCTGCCCTTTGTCAGCGCGTTCATGCTGGG
>JAFSOM010000488.1 GCA_017447005.1 Oscillibacter sp. | reverse complement strand
TAGAAATAAAGCCCCGTCACGCAGTAATTGCTTTTAGGCTTTGCGGGCTTCTCCTCAATGGAGACTGCGCGCCCGTCAGCGTCAAACTCCACGATTCCGAAGCGTTCCGGGTCGTCGACGTAGTAACCGAATACCGTCGCGCCGCGTCCCTGTTCGGCGTTCTCCACGGCGGCGCGGAGGCGCTTTCGCAATCCGTGCCCCGCGAAAATGTTGTCGCCTAGAATCATCGCCGCCGGATTCCCCCCGATAAAGTCCGCGCCGATTAGGAACGCTTGCGCGAGGCCGTCCGGGCTTGGCTGTACGGCGTAGGAGAGCTTCACGCCGAAGCGCGCCCCGTCTCCGAACAGTTCATGAAAGCGCGGCGTGTCCTGCGGGGTGGAGATAATCAGAATGTCCCGAATGCCCGCGCTCATCAGTACGGACATGGGATAATAAATCATGGGCTTGTCATAGACCGGGAGCAGTTGCTTACTGGTCACGGTTGTGAGCGGATAGAGCCGCGTACCCGACCCCCCGGCAAGGATAATGCCTTTCACCGTTCTTTCCTTCCTTTCTACAGGAGTTAAGTGGCGAACAAAGCCGAACTTCACCCCTCTTCAGGGAAGTTCGCGGAGTTTTCGCGCTCAGAGCATTGCCCTCAGAATTTCAACCGTGTGGCGGAAGCCGCGCTCCGCGTCAAACAGGCCCTTCCAGCCAAGCGCGAGCAATTCCATACTGTCGAGCGCGGAATTGGTCATGGGATTAAATCCCTTTTTCTCCGCCTCTGTCGGCAGTTCCGTCCGCAACGTTACGCCCGCCGCTTTCGTCAGCAGTTCCGCCATTTGCCGAATCGTGATAATGGAATCCGGGTTGGAGATGTTATAAGCGCGAACGCTTTCGCCGCAAAGCAGAACTTTCACCATTGCGGACGCGCAGTCAAGGCAGTGGCAATAGC
Organism: Oscillibacter sp.; assembly: GCA_017447005.1. Classification (GTDB taxonomy): domain Bacteria; phylum Bacillota; class Clostridia; order Oscillospirales; family Oscillospiraceae; genus Oscillibacter. The sequence continues at coordinate 9,584 of JAFSOM010000488.1, read as the reverse complement.
TTCTGATTTGTGCGCCATTGCTTTTCATCACGATGTCCTCCCCACGCGCCGCCGCGTAAGCCCACGCGGACGACACGCGGTTATCCAGCGGTGAGGCCGTGGGGCCGTAGATATGCCCCGGACGAACAATCACGCAGTCGGCACCGTATTCGGCGGCGTAGGCGGCGCACAAGGTTTCGGCGGCACGTTTACCAACAGGATATGCGCTTCTCGGATTGAGCGGTTCCACATAGCCGCAGTCACTTTCCTGATAGGGTCGAATATCGTCCTTCTGTCCGTAGACTTCCGAACTGGACACATAGAGAACACGTTTTACATGATGCGTTTTTGCGTAATCCAGCAGACATTTCAACCCCAGAAAGTTGCTGAGCATGGTTTCCACGGGTTCCTTCATGTATTTGTCCGGGGTTGCGTTACTCGCGGCGTGGATAATGTAATCACAGGAGAATGGAAATGCGTTATCCGTAGAGGAAGCGTCATAAGAGATGGCGCGGAACCAATCGGCTTGCGCGTAAGGCGCGAAACGCGCCTTGATTTTCCGCGTATCGCGTCCGGCGGCGAAAAGCCGTATTTTCCCGGCGTGCGTCTCATTCCAGCGGATAAGCGAATCCGTCAGCGCGGAGCCAATCAGGCCCGTACAGCCTGTTATGAGAAGCGCCTGCCCGGAAAGCGTCTCCAGTTCCGGAAGCTCGGCTACGGTTTCGTCAAGGTCCGCCCTCCACAGGGGACTGCTATAAATGTTCATGTCTTAGTCCTTTAACCAATCGGCGCGTTTGGCCGCCAGCAAAGCCTTGAAAATGTCAATATCATCCAGTGTGGTCAACTTGATATTTTTTTCGGAACCCACGGAGAAATAAACCTGTTCGCCCATCTCAATCATCAAGGCGCAGGACGCCGCAGTATCCTGAACTCCCGCCTTTTGGGAGCGGCGGTGCAAGTCGCAGATGTGCGCAAGACGGAACGCGTGCGGCGTTTGGGTTCGCCGCAGTTGTTCACGCGGATAACTGCAAGAGGACGTCACACCGTCATCCGTTTGAAGAATCGCCTCCGCGCAGGGAATGGCGGGAATCGCGTTTCCATGTTGCCTTGCCACGCGGATACAATCGGAGATGATTTCAGCGGAGACCATGGGGCGGTTTCCATCATGAATCAAAACAATGTCGTCGCCGTTGAAATGCTGTTCCAATTCATAGATGCCCTTGCGAATGGAATCCTGATTGCTGGAGCCTCCGGGAATCACATATTGCAGTTTTCGGATATTAAACTGCTTGGCGTAAGCCATTAGCACCTGTTCCCAGCCGGACAGGCATACCACGGCAATCGAGGTGATTTCAGGATGTTTCTCGAACGCTTCCAGCGTATAGATAATCACTGGACGGTCATTGATGGTAAGAAACTGCTTCGGTATATCCTGGTGCATTCGACTGCTTGCGCCAGCAGCAGTTAATAAGGCGATATTTGCCATATTCGTTTACATCCTTTCCTGTTTCCGGCGGCGTTTTCCCGCAACCGCGAACGCCGCCGCGACTCCTGTCACCATGCCGTATGCAAGGACAGAGAGCGCAATTTTCAGCGCCGTGTCAGGCGCCAGATTCAGTTGCAACCCGTCCACAAAGCGGCAGGACAGCAAAATCAGCGCCGAGCCCATGCACATGGGCGCAATTACTTTGCGGTCTGGCCATACGCGCACATACGCCCTTGAAAAATACGCCAGAAGCGTAACCACCACAATTTCCGCCGCCAGTGTTGTAAGCGCCGCGCCGACAAATCCGACCGCAGGAATCAGAGCGAGATTCAGGACGATATTGACCAGCGCACTGACGACAGTGGCCGTGAACGCGCTCTTTTCCCGCCTGTGGACAATCAGAACCGCATTGACATAGAAATTCCCGAATACGGCGGCCACCAGCGCCAAGCACAGAATTCGCAGGGCGGGCGTGCTGGAAACATACTCGTTGCCTCCAATCAGGAGTACGCAGTTCTCCGCAATCAGGCAGAGACCCAGCATGGCGGGTATGCACAGGTACGCGAGGCAGGAAAGAATCATGGAGGCGAGTTTATGATAATCTTCTTTTCTATCCGCGCTGAGGTAGAGCGACATTCTAGGAACCGCAACCACCGTAATCGCGTTGAGCATGGTTTTCACGGCGGAATAAATCTGGACGGGAATTTTGTACAGCCCGACTTCCCGCTCTCCCCGGAAGAATCCCAGCATGGTAATGTCGGACTGCAAATAAATGGAAATCATCAGGGCATTCCCGAACAAAATCAGAATTGGTCGGAGGCGGGATTTCCAGTCAAAATTCCACGCGGGCACAATGCGGATGTTTCGTCTCGCGTAGGCAAAATTTAGCGCGGCGGAAGCGATGGACGAAGCGGCGGTAATCCACGCGTAAATAACATAGTCCTCCGGTCTTCTGACAAAGGCGAAGATGGCGCACAGCGCGAGAAACTGGATACTGACCACCCGCACCGTAATGAACCGGAAATCCTCCATGACATTCGGCAGCCAGTCGAAACTGAGCGTGCCGCCGAGAATGCCGACGCTTAAAACCGCGATGATATACGGATAATCGCCTCCCGGCCTCCAAATCAACAGGAACGCCGCCAGAAGCCCGTAAGCCAGCGCCGCGGAAAAGAGATTAATAGTGAAGATTTCGTCACAGAACCGGGACAACTTTTCCCGATTCTCCCGCAGTCGCGCTCCCTCACGAATCGAATAGGCGCCGATACCAAGCCCCGCCGCCAGAACGAACCACGCGACAAGGGAAGAGCAGAAAGACACCTTCCCAAAATTCTCCGCGTGCAGAACCCTCGTCAGCCACGGGAAGGAGATGAGCGGAATGATGATATTGGAACATACTCTCAGGCAGTTTAACACCGCGTTGACCGCCAGAGAGCGCTTTTTACCTGCCATAATCCCCCCATGTCACAGCCGCTGCAACAGGAGTTTCCCTACCCAGATTGCATACAGCTTAAAGCCTCTGCTTCGGGCTTTCCGGTCAAGAATCAGCTTCCAGCGGCACCGGAAACTGTTTTGATACCCGCACACCAAATCCAGATAATATTTCCCCTCCCAGTTCAGGACGCTTTGATAATTGTCCCGAATCTGACCGGCAAGGGTCGATATAAAATGTGGGGACTTGTGCAGGAGGCCATACCAGTTCATGCCGGTCTTCGCCGTATGTTCGATTCCAATGACATTATTCCCGTGTTGTCTATACAGGATAAAGGACCGCTCGTCAAACGTAATATCGGCGCCGATTACATGGGAAACCCGGTAAAAGAGGGAATCGTGGAGTTGTCCGCACCTGTGGGGCGTATCCCGGCACCGCAACACATTCTCCGCGATACTGCGGCTGAATACCATGGTACAGCCAGACGCCTGAGACCCCCAGAAAATCTCCAGAACATCGTGATAATATACGAGGTGTTCATCATACAGGATGTTGCGTTCCTCGTCGACAATGGTTTTGTTGGAGAAGTACAGCCATTTGGGATTCGCGCTCTTCGTGCGTACCGCTTCGGCGAGTTTTTCCTTTTTCCAGAAGTCGTCCTGGTCAGAGAACGCAAAAAAATTAATGTCCGGATATTGACGAATCGCCCATTCCAGCAGTGACAGGAAACTGTCCCTCACGCCGAGATTTTTCTTCTCTCCCCGGTTCTGAAACACAACATTGCCGCAGCGTTCGGAATACTCCTCAATAATCCGCGTTGTTCCGTCCGTAGAGCCGTCATCGCGGATAACAAGCAGGGGTTCAACGCCCTCCTGCGCGAGAATGCTGTCTATCTGTTCCCGGATAAACCGCTCGCCGTTATACGTTGACATGATGACAGCGACTTTTTCCATCATTCAGTAGCCTCTCTTTACAGGAATTTCGTAGTTGCCGTAAAGCTGTCTCAGGTATTTGTCGCAATCGGAGAAAATGCGGAAAGATTCCCCCTCGAAAGGAACCTTCACGCCGTCGCCGACCCACGCGAGGGGGAACACGTCCCGGTATTTGTAGGACCCGAACGCAATGACAACCCAGTCCGTTTTCCCGTACTCCGTCTTGCGCGCCTCACGAATCCAGCGCTTCCCGGTTCGCCCGGCGGACAGAAAGCGGTTGGTATGCAACAGTTTTGCGAGGCGAATGACGAAAATCTCAAGTCCGCTTCTGTCAGGGTGTTCGACGGTCATATCAATGCACGCGAACTTATGCAGATAGGTGTAAAGCAGAATCTTCGACTCGCGGAGAAAGCGGAAAACCGCGTTATGCGGCGCGCCGTCAATCGGGTCAACGTCAATGTACGGATGCGTGACAGAGCCAAATCCGGCGTCATTGAATTTTGACGTATCAACCAGCATATCATTCCGCAAGAAATGGTAAACACAGGCGTTTTTCCTGTAGCGCATTTCATAAGGGGCGGGCAGAACTTCCGGCGCAATGCGGATTAGCTTTTCGTAGTCCGGCCGGGGGAGCGCCACGTCCATATCATTATCCCACGGGATGAATCCGCGTTCCCGAACCGCGCCCAAAGCGCTCCCACCTACAAGGTAATATGTGAGGCCGTTTTCCTCGCATATCCGCGCCAAGTCTTTCATCATTCCCAGCAGTACGCTCTGGTAGCTGCGGATGTCCATCTCTGATATTTGCATTTGTTTACTTTCCTCCGTTGCGTGTGATTCAGTGATTGCGATTCCACGATAGGGAGAGCCGATGTCCGCCTGAGAAAAGGAGATAGTCGACCGCCAGTACGAACAGTAAAATATAAATTGTATTGGGCAGAGTACGATAAAACGTATCTTCAAAAAAAGACATTAACAGTCCGTACATACAGGCGGCGTAAATAAGAATCAGCCTGTGCGCGATTTTTTCTTTGCGGATACGGCAGATGACACCGTATATAAATCCATAAAAGCACCCAAAAATACTAGTCAGGATGATACAGCCGAGAACCCCGAAATCGGAAAAATATCTTCCGTACATCGAATATACATTAGTCTTGAAAATAAAATTTCCGCTATAAGGAAGATAGACGCTTGCGGGTTTAAAAGAGAGCATTTCAAGACCGGACAGCACTTGATAGACAGCATTAAACGTATTTTGCCCAAAATAAGCGCTGTCGATGATTTCAGAATGTTGCAAAAGGTGATTCAGGGCGGCAAGGGGGCCGCCTATATAACCAATCGCGCTGCTGACCGCAGAATCGCCGACCCGGCTGAAGAAAATCCCGGAAAGCCCCCACATAACAACGATACCGACCGCAAAGATAAGCAGAAACCGGAACGCCTTTTTCAACGCCTTTTTTCTGCTTGAGGAATGTTTATAGACATAGAAGATAAAAATGAACATATACGCGCCCAGAATGTACATGAGGTCATTCCGCGACCCGCGTATGATGGAGAAAAAAACGGCGTACAGCAGAAAAGGAAGCTACAGAGCATAAACTTTCTCCCGATTGTAAATCATATCCGCCGCCCTTTTTGCCAGTACAATTCCCAGCGCGATATTCAGCCTCATAAGATTGATGTAGAGGCGACCGTACCCGTGTCCGTTGACCTCCGCGATTCGCGCCATATACAGTTCATTTTCGCTGTCAGTATACTGTGAGACCATACTGGCCAACTCGCTGATTCGGGTAAACATCATATAGGTTGAAACGGCGTAAAAGGTGGCAAGCAGAACAACCAGAAACCGTCGTTTCCACTTCTCTTTCTCTTTCCGCCTGCCCGTGATACGAAACACTCTCATCAGTTTTCCCGCTACGTTAGTTTGCCCGGATGAGGACGCGCCGACTTTTACGCTGAGTTTTGAACTGAAAATCATAACCGCAACGCACAGCAGATTGCAGGGAACAACCAGCGCGACTGTTTTCATGTCGCACGGCATCCGCCATTGCTCCGCCATGAACAGATACAGGCAGGAAGAGACAAACCACAACCCGGAAAAAATGACCGCCGGATGAATGAAGTCGAAATTCGTACACAGAACCGCGCCCACCAGAATCAGAAACAGTAACGCGGAGAAGATAATGTTCATTGATTTTCCTCTTGAAATGTCAGATTTTACGCCGTTTCAGCGTTATGCGCTCCCATTTCCAGAAAACGCGACGTAATAAGGCATGAACTCGCGCCTTCTAACGATTTTTCATGTTTTGCTCTTGTTCAAAGAAATATTAGCGTACAATGCTCTGACCATGGGTAAAACCCGATTGATGTCGAATTGAGATACGGAATCCCGCGCCGCGCTCCGCAGTTTCGAGAATACTTCCGGGTTCTGGCATAGATTTCTGATTTTGTCCACCCACGCGTCAACATTGTTTTCCATGAGAAAACCGTTTTCTCCGTCCCGGATAATATCCGCCGGGCCTCTGGTATTCATGGCCAGCGCGGGAAGACCGCACGCTAACGCTTCCAGCAAAGCCATACCTAATCCTTCCCGCAGGGATGGGAAAAGAAAAATGTCCGCCATCCGGTAAAAATCGGCAATGTCTGTCCGGTACCCGGCCATGATGAAGCGCTCGCTAACGTTGAGCTTTTCCGACAGGGCGCGCAAATCCTTCATTAAGGGTCCCGCTCCGCATATTACATAGTAAGCGCATTCCAGTTTCGGAAGCGTGCGCAGGACAAGCGCGTGATTTTTGTTCCGGTTGACTTCTCCCACGGAAAGCAGGACAGTCGCGTCAAGGGGGATTCCCAGTTCCCGCCGCAATTGCTGACGTTTCATGATTTGGGCGATTTGCTTAAATTGAGCATGCCCCCCCCCCGCTAAATTTGTACGTTTCGCTGGTATATAGGCGTTCCATTTCCTCATTGACCAGAGATAAGTCAAAGCGCTGAATCGTCCTCGCCGCCTCTTGCGCGTAACGCTCTCTCAAAGAGGCGTCCAGACGCAGTTTTTCAATGGCCTCCGCAATTGCCTCCGGCTTCTGCTCAACCAATTCGCCGTTTTTGCCATTTTGGATGAGGTCATGGTTTCCGCGAATATCGGAGCAGATGACCGGCAGTCTGCAAGCCATAGCTTCCATGAGCGCGACAGGCAAGCCCTCCTGCAACGACATGAACACAAACAAATCCGCGCAATTGCAAATATCACTTATGTCGTCCCGGAACCCCAGAAAACGCACACATTCCGAGATTCCGAGCGCTTCGGCCTTTTGTTTGAGTTCGCCTTCCAGCGCTCCAGCGCCGCATACAAGATATGTGACGCCGTGTAACTGATTCCGCTTTTTCAGTTGCCCTAAAGCCTTCAGTACAATCATGTGGTTCTTGCGCGGAATCAGTTCGCCTACGGAAAGAAGCGTGAAATTTTCCGGCTTCAAGCCTAATTCCCTGCGTTTCTCCGCACGGTTTGTTTGGGACTGCTGAAACTTCCGAATGTCAATCCCAACGCCCGGAACATATTCCACACGACCCGCCTTGAAGGTTTGCGCCCGCTCGTAGTCCTCCCGGTTAATGGTAATCAAAACGTCCGTCTTGCGGGCAAGCAGGCGTTCAACCGGATAATATAAGAGCCAGTTGGCAAGGGGAGCGCCGTTATAAAAATGGAATCCGTGCGCGGTATAAAAGACTTTAGTTCCACGCTTTCGAGCGTTGGACGCCGCCAGACGCGTCAGCGCCGCGCATATGGGCGTGTGACAGTGGATGAGGTCATAGCACCCCTTGTCGATAACGCCTTTCATCTGCCTATAGGCAACGATATGCTCTCCCACTTTTACGGGATTTCTGGAGAAATCTACTTGGAAAAAGGAAATTGCACGCTGTGTCAGTTGGGCCTTGAATCGCTCGGTTCGCTCTGTGTTTTCGCCAGAAAAGTTCGCCGCCACGTGAACTTCATAGCCCATTTCCTGAAGAATGCGGATGCTTTCCATATTAAACGCGGCAATGGTTGACGGGACAGTAGATGTTACCAGCACCTTTTTTGCCATTTTGACTGTTTCCTTTCCAGCGATTTAAGCTCGATAAGCGGGGAAATAACGCGATTCCTGCGGAATATCGCTTCTCAAGCTTGCAAGATATTGATACATTTCCGCATTCCAGACCTTGCGACCGATATGGAAATAGGGTAAATCGTCCCCGCGGTAAAATGCTTTCTTGAACTTGAACAAACTGTCTTCGCCGCTCCCCACGCCGCCGCCGAGATAGAGCGTTTTGCAACCGTTCGCGCAACCCCATAAGGCCGCCTGATACAACAGCAGATTCGTCGCGGCAAGAGACGCGTATTCTTTCAGCGAACCGGACAAGTGATAATTCATTCTTCCGTTAGCCGTCAGCATGATGGACACCGCGATGACGGTTTCGTCCTTGACTGCGTAAAACACCTGCGCGTTGAGAGACAAATCATACAGGATAGAGCAATAAAATTCCGGCGGGAAATAATAATAGGTTTCCGCGTGGTCTTTGTCCATGGTTGCGTTGTAGATGTCTCGAAAAGTATCGTAAATTTTCGGAAATCTGCCGTTATAAATCTTAACGCCGCTGTTTTGTGCTTTTCGGATGACATTCCGGTTTTTGCTGGTGACGTTCGCCCAAATTACATCAGGAGAAGTCAAATCCATGGCAACGGTAGGCCCCAAACGAATGACCTCATAGGCATCAGCCTGCGCGTGGTTTCCAATCACGGGATGAAAGCGCATGAACTCGCTGACAACATCCATTTCCTGACAGCACTTTCCGTAAGCGTCGAAAATGGAATCCCGGCGTTCGCCCTCAATCAGCCAGCCGCCGTACCCATAAGGCGTGGAGAAATCAAAGTAGCGCCCTTCCGGGATTTTCCCGGCAAAACGTGGGTCTTTCGCAATGTCGCGCTTCATCACAACATTCACGCCGCGTCCGCCGTCCGTCTCGCAGTAAAACAGAAGCGGTTCGCCGTCGCCGTGAATTTGGAACGCTTTTACGTATCCGTTCAACCAGTAAACGTCATAATCATGAAAAGAGCGGACAATGGAATCCCATTCTTCCGATTGTCGCAAGGTGTAGACGGTCAGCATAATGTTTACAATCCCCCAAAAGCGTGAACCGCGTCAATGATACGACACATATCCCATGAGGTATAACGCTGGTCGCAAATTAAACTTAACTCTTCCGCGTAAATGCGTCTCGTCCGTTCATCCACTGCGTGAAAGTTGGAAACCGGCCAGTGAATCGGACTGTAGATTTTCCGGTCAATCAAGTAACGCCTGAGCGCGTCCCGTTTTCCGTCTGGGACGCGAATCGGAACGAAGAGCGGACAGTCATGCTCTTTCAGTTCCGGGAAAACCGCATACTCTCGAAATGCGTCTAATAGCAGTGCGGCGTTTTCCCTGCGCCGTTCGCGGATGAAATTCACATCCAGCCGTTTCGCAAGGTTAATATCACGTTCGGCTCCCGCGGCGGAGCCAGAGTTTTCCAGACGCGCTTCCGCCTCCGCGAACACGTTCAAAAAGCTCTTGCTGTCCGTTTCTCCGGCGATATAGGTTGCTTTCCGCTCCATGGCCTCACAGCGCAAAGCGACATAGGATTCATCAAAGGTTTCCTCATAACGCCGTTTCAAACCCAAAGCGAAACCGCCTGTCCAGACGCCGCACCACTTGCGCAGACTGCCGAAAAAATAATCCGCGTC
>JAFSOM010000487.1 GCA_017447005.1 Oscillibacter sp. | reverse complement strand
GTATTTGAACAGGCGCGGGTTCGGCGTGAAAGCGGACGTTATCCCATTTGCTATTACGACGTTTCCGCGGACGGAATCCGCAAAGTGACAGGCCCGGAGGCCAACAGGCGCATTAACAAAATTACAAGCGCGCTCTGGGCGTGGGGCGTGCGCAAGGGCGACCGAATCGCCCTGACAGGCGTCAACTCGGTGGAGTACATGGCGCTGGAACAGGCGCTCGGCCTTTTGGGAGCGGTCAGCGTCCCCATTTACTACACGACGCCGCCCGCCGAAACCGCGTTGCTGTTGCGAAAGAGCGGCGCGACGTGGTTCTTTATCGGCGACCGTAGAATGATGGAACAGTTGGACGGGCTGAGTACCGACGCGCAAATCGTTTCCTTCTCGGCGGGAGAGGCCGTAAAACATCCGACCGCAATGCCGTGGGCGCGTTTTCTGGAACGTGCGACGGAATCCGCGCCGCGTCAGTATCCCGGCCCGGAAGACTTGGCGACTATCCGCTATACCTCCGGCACGACGGGAGAGCCAAAAGGCGTGACGTTCCGTTACGCTCAACTTGCGTGGATGGGGGAAGTATTGGCGAATCTGTTGCCGTGGAAAGACCGCAACCGTTCTTTGCGCTATCTGTCCTTTCTCCCGTTAAGTCATGTCGTGGAAGGCATTCTGGCCGCTTACGCGCCGTATTATCTGCTGGCCCGCGTCGATTACTATTATCTTAACGACTTCAATGCCCTCTCCGCGGCGTTGCCGAAAGTACGCCCCAATGTGTTTTTCTCCGTCCCGCGCTTTTATGAGAAAGTCTGGAATCAGGCGGCGTCAAGCCGTATCGGTAAGGCGTGGCTCGCCGCGAAAGAAGGCCCGCGCAAACGTGCGTTAAGCGCAATCCTACGAAAAGGCATTCTGCGCAAAGCCGGAATCGACCGTTGCAAGCAATTAATTGTAGGTTCGGCTCCGGTGAGCGAAACCTTACTACGCAATTTTCGCGCTCTCGGCATTGAGATTCACAACGCCTACGGGCAGACGGAAGCGCCGCTTATCTCGATTAATCGACTGGGAGATAATGTAATTCCGACTGTCGGCGCGCCGTTGCCGGAAACGACCGTGCGCGTGGCGCCTGACGGCGAACTGATTGCGGAAGGCCCGCAGGTGACGCCGGGCTATTACGGGCTGGACGCGGAGAACATCCGGAACGGCGTACTGCGCACCGGCGATTTGGGACGCGTACAGGATAACGGACATATCGCCTTGTATGGACGGAAAAAGGATTTTATCGTCACCGCATACGGGAAAAACGTCAGCATTCCCAAACTGGAGGAGAAACTAAAGGATATTCCCGGCGTTTCGGAGGCCATGCTGATAGGGGAGGGGCGTCCGTACTGTACGGCGCTGCTCTGGCTGGATGAGCCTATCTCCGATTTGGACAGTTATATGGAACGGATAAACGCGGAGTTGTCGCGCCCGGAACGGATACGCCGATACCGCGTGGCGTCGCGTCCGTTGCGCGTTCAGGCGGGAGAGCTTACGCCGAACCTGAAACTGAAGCGGGCAAATATTGAGGCGCGTTTTGCGCGGGAAATTGAGGAGATGTACCGTTGAGAGCGCGGATTGTAAGAAACCTTCTGGGCCGTCTGGAACGCCATACCCCGGCGTTACTGGTCGGCGTACAGTCGCAAATTTTGCTGAATCTCGCGGCCCGCGCCTTTCGTACGCCGGGAAAATCCGTTTGGCGTCACGCCCCCGCGCAGGCCCTGCGGGAATACGCGGAATTTACAGTAGGCTGTACGCGTCGCGGCGGCGCGAAACCGGAGACTCTTTACCGGGAGGCGTTCGATTTGGGGCGACGCCTGCGCCGTCTTACCGGATTTACGGACACGGAGGACATAGAGCGGCTGATTTTCTATCTCTACCGCAATCTGCAAATCTCCATGAGCGGACATCTCCCGGGGGAGATTACGGTACGGAAATGCTATTTCAGCGGATTCTATACGCCGGAACAGTGCGCGATTATGTCCGCCGTAGATTCCGGCGTCATTTCCGGACTGTTCGGCGGCGGAACGCTGACGTTTACCGGACGAATCACGGAGGGCCATAAAACTTGCGCGGCGTGTTTTACGGGAGGAATCACGGATGAGCGGTAGAGCAAAAACCGCCGTCGTCATTGGGACGGGGGCGGGCGGCGGCATGATGGCCAAGGAATTGCAAGGCAAATATCAAGTGACCGTTCTGGAAGCGGGAGGGGACTTCAAACCTCTTTCCCTGCCAATCAATCAACTGGCGCGTTTCAGACGCAGCGGCCTGTTTTTCGACGAGCGCCTCATCCGGCTGTTGTTTCCTAATATGCTGGTGGAAAAGGCCAAAGATATGGTAATGGTTCGGGGAATCGGCGTGGGCGGAACCACGACCC
>JAFSOM010000486.1 GCA_017447005.1 Oscillibacter sp. | reverse complement strand
CTCTGTCACTTCGTGACATCTCCCCCCGTTCCGGGGGGAGACTTGGGGCGCTTTATTCGTTCAGTTACATTTATTTTTCCGCAGTTCCTAAACAAGACGCGCAATCAGGCGCAATCAAAAACTTCGGCGCAAAGGACGGAAACGCTCACGCGGCGACGGTACGAAAATCGCCCGCCGCCGCAAACGCTCAACCGCTTACATGAGAAATTTCAATCGCGGAGAGCGTACTTTTTTCAAAGGAAAAGGTAATCTGGGAAAAGCCGTCGGCGTCCCTCGTGCCGGAGTATGTATAGCGGTAAACGCCGGCTTCGCGGTGCGCGTCATAGACCGCCAAAGCCTCCGGGTACAGGGCTAAGGCCTCGTCCATGGGCATTCCCACGAACGCGCCGCGCCATGTGCGCCAATCCGGGTTTTGCGTGCGGATTTCCAGCAACAGCCCGTTGGAGGTATCCGCCGCGCCTTCCTGACGGGTTCCGCTGAACAAACTGCCGTCCGCGCCGGTAATTTCGAAGAAGTCCTCCCCGGAATTGCGCCAGAAACCGACGCTTTCGCTTTTCAGGCCCGTTTTCCACGGGAACGCGCCGCTTTGTACGCCTAATTTCGCCGCGCCGTTCTCCCGCGTCAGGGAAAACTCCTCCGACCAAGGCCCGGCGTCCGCCGCGTCTATCGCCGACGCCATCCCTCTGCGGCTCTGGGCCTGTCCCATGAGAACCAGCATAAGCAACGCCGCCACGACCGCGAATCCGGTTTTCCGGGCCAGCCGCCCCATATATTCCATCATATGATAGCCCATTACGTGATAGCTCATTACGCTGACCTCCTTGTCACGCTCTGGAAATCATTGGGTTTCCAGTAAATTTCCAGCTATTGAATCGTTTACCAGATTTTAGGAAACAGCCGCGCCCCGCTTTGAACGCTTTCCGCCGTTTGGAATTGTCCGCAAGCGCGGGAGTTTCGTTTTGTCGATTGCTTACAGGTTTGCATTGGTTACGGGAGTTGTGCGCGCCTTAATCGGAGTTCGTGCGCAAGGGATAGCGGAACACGACATCCCCGGTGTCGATTTTCGTATAGCTGAACGCGCCGTCCTTCACAACGCCGAGCATACCGTCCGCCGCGAAGGGACGCCATTGCAGGGCCGAGGAGGTCAGACAATCCTCAATCAGCGGACGCCCGTCAGCGTCGAGCAAATCCAGCGTCCAGTCGCCGTCGAGTTCGGCGCAGTCGGGATAGGCCGCATAGTAGACGGCGTCATTGGTCAGGTCGCGCACTTCCTCCGGGTAGCAGTAGCCGTCAAACTCCGGCGGGTTCTCATAGTCCCAACTGTTATCGGGCGTCCAATGGGCGGGGGGCGTATCCGTTACGGCGCCGCTGTCCGGGTTTATAAAGCATTCGTAGCGCCAGTAATTGCCCCACGGGGAATCCTCATCGTAAAACGCCGCCGTCAGACAGCCGCGCTCATAGGACAGCGCGCAACCTTTGATGTATCCAATAATGGGGTCGCCCCAGATGTAATCGTCGCCCAGATACGGCGCGAGGGCGTCGCGGGTAAACTCCGCCGTAACGTTTCCGTCGGCGTCGAGGATAATGACGGAGCCGTCGCCCTGCGAAATGGCCAAGCGGGGATTATCGGTATCTTCCAGCGGGATGAACTCGCGCCAGTCGCCCGCGTCGAGCGCCCAGCGTCCGTCGGGGGCGGCGACGGTCACGCGGGTATGAATGTCCGTCTCCGAGGCGCGATAGAGCAACAGGAACGGCCCGTAATTGGTCAGGACTTCCGTATAGACCGGGGCCGTGACTATCTGACCGTCGGCGGTGACAAGTCCGTAGAGCGGCAACACGTCCATGACGTAGCCCGACAGCGACACCTCCGCGCCGATGTACGGCAGGAGCGGCCCGTAATTCGGATTGGGCAGAAGTTCGCCCTTGCCGCTGTAGGGGGAGAAATACGTATAGGACGTTTTCGCGGCGACGTAGGGCGTCAGCGCGGACCAGTCCGCCCGGATACTGTCCGCAACAGGCCGCGCCGCAAGTTGAAGAACCGGAAAAAACTCCGCCGCCTTGCTCACGGACAGACATCCGCTCAACAGTACGCCCGCCGCCACTATCGCCAAGACCGTTATCATACCCGCAAGAACCCGTTTCATGACACGCTACCTCCCCATTTGCGCCACGGAAACATAGCCTTCATGTTCAATGAGGCGCTGTCCGTCGGCGCTTAGAATCCAATCGTAAAGCAGTTTCGCGGGGTCGTTCGCGCCGCGTCCCGCGTCCGTCACTACGTAATAACTGTTCAGGAACGGATATTCCCCGCTCCGTATGGTATCGGCTTGCGGCGTCACGCCGTCCACGGCGAGGATTTTCAGGCCGTCCGCCATCGCCATATTGTGCGCGTAATAGTACATCGTGTAGCCAATCGCGGCGGGGGAATCCTCAAAGGCGGCGACGGCCTCCACCAAGTCGCCCATCTCGCCGCGTACCAT
>JAFSOM010000485.1 GCA_017447005.1 Oscillibacter sp. | reverse complement strand
GAATACGCCACCCGCAAGGGCTTGCACGGCGCCGTCATATCCTATCTGGACATCCGCAAGGAGAATTTTTACAGCGTGGAAACGACCGTGGACGGCATTCAGTTCGCCACGGCGCGGGGCTGGGAGGATTTGAGCGAATTACTGTCCGTAAGCGAAAAAATCGGCGTAAGCGTCGGGCGGGATACGATTGAGCAATACATTCAGCTCCCGCGAATCGCCCGCGATTTCGCCAACTATCTGGAACTCTACAACAAGTACCGCAAGAGTTACCGCGTGGAGGAAGTGTTGCAGGGGCAATGGCAACCGGTCACGGCGTCGGAGTTACGGGCGGCGCCGTTCGACGAAAAACTGTCCGTGATGGGCCTGTTGCTGTCGCGCCTGACCGACTGCGCGAAAGGCGTATGGCGTCAGGACGCGTTGACCGTCGCATTGCACGCCGCGCTGACGGAGTTCCGCGAAAAACTCCCCGACGCCGAACCGCTTGCCATACTGGAACAACTGCTCTGGAAACGCCGCGAAAAGTTACGTCAGGCGCGGGAGGCCGGACATCTGGACGCCGAAACGCGTGACGCCGCGCAACGGGAAATTGCCGTGTTGGAAGAGATACAAGGTCTCATCCGGGAGGGTGAGTTCCCCGACCGTGACGCGGTCATGGACGCCGTGCGGGAGCGTTTCGCGGAGGAGGTCACGCGCCGCGAGACGTTCGCCGACGATACCGGACGGCGTTTCGATAACGCGTTCCGCTTTCTGGAGGAGGCCGTCGGCGAGACGCAGGAGCTTGTGCTGTTCGTGACGGAAATCACGGCGGCGTTTTACCTGTCTTGGTACGTGGAGACATTCGGCTGTGAGGCCTATTTCCGTCACAACCGCGAACTGCTTTTCGACGACCGCAAGCGGCAGTTACAGGACAAGGTTCTCCGCGCCGTCCGTACCGCCCCCGACAGCGCGTCATAAGGAAGGGGGAAACGCTATGCAACAGGATTTGCAAAAAATTGAGGCGGTTTTAGATGAAAAAGTCCGCCCCTATTTGCGTTCGCACGGCGGGGAAATCTCCGCGGAACGCTTGGAGGACGGCGTTTTGTACGTGAAAATGCTGGGACAGTGCGCGGGATGTCCGGCGGCGGACTTGACCAATGAAACCGTTGTGGAAGAGGAACTTGTCAAGGCCGTTCCGGAACTCGTGCGCAAAGTGGCGGTGACGCAGACCGTCAGCGACGAGTTATGGGAACAGGCCAAGCGGCTCTTGCGCGAACATCACCTGTAATCCGGCCTTGCGTCGGCGACAGGACGATTGGAAACCGTTCAAAAAAGCGTTGCCGGAAAGCGCGAAACCTTCCGGCAACGTTTTTTTACAGTCCGAGGCCGCCCAGATTGAGACCGCCCAAGTTCAAACTCCCGCTCGCGCTTTCCATACGCTTGTCCATGGTTTCCGCGGCCTGACGCAACGCCTCATTCACGGCGGTGACAATCAAATCCTGCAACATCTCCGGGTCGTCCGGGTCCATCACTTCCGGCTTGACCGTCAGCGACACCAGTTCGCGTTTGCCGTTTGCGACGGCCTCCACCGCGCCGCCGCCCGACGTGGCGCGAAACTCCTGCGCTTCCACTTCCTTCTGCGCGGCGTCCATATCCGCCTGCATTTGCGCGAGCCTCTGCTGTAACTCCGCCTGACGACGACTGCCGGCGGGATTCTGACTGCCGTTCGTAAACCCGCGGCGCACGCTGTAACCCATACTGCATTTCTCCTTATTTCATGGTTTTGGAAAGCGGGTTCCCTTGTAACGATTCCGGGAAAGCGTTTCCCTTGTCCTATTCGATAACCGTGACGACATCGGGCCGCTGACGGCACCACGCTATGAGTTCGTCACGTTTTTTTTTTGCTCCTCCGATGAAATATCCGCGGGCGGGTCTTCCGCCTTCACAACGACGCGTTTCGCGCCGCTCTCCTCCCGCAAGATTTTCTTGACGGATTCTCTGTCCGCCCGTCTTAAAGAGCCGATATTATTTGACGTGTAAACCGTCAACGTACTTCCTGAAAGTATGCCGACACACTGTCTTAAAAAGGAATCGTATGAATCCTTATTCAGACGCTTCAGGGAGCGTTCCAGAACTTCATCCCACTTGAACGATTCCTCAGTTTCGGACGCGGTATCCGTCGGCGCGGATTGCGGCGCGTTGTCAACGAAAGGCGCGTCGTTCGGGGGCAGCCTGTCTTCCGACGGCTCCTTGTCCGGGGATAGCATATATTCCGGCGTCGCCTCATCAAAGAACGACATATCGCCGGGCGGGACATCTTTATTATCATACAGCAGGGTGTCCCATGATACGTCATCCAGTAGCGGAGTATCGGCCCACGGCGGCGCATTGTCCGGCGGCATGTCATCCAGCGAGG
>JAFSOM010000484.1 GCA_017447005.1 Oscillibacter sp. | reverse complement strand
CCTTGCGAAAAGGCATAGATTTCCGCAGGCGCCATTCTTTGGTAAGCGCGTATAGTGTAGCACAGAATTGAGGGCTTTGCAAGAGGGAAATTATGAATTTTTTGTGAACATTTTAATGCGCGAAAAAAACGGCCCCGTCCGCGCTTCCCCGCGTGATAACGGCCCGTCCGCGCTTTCCGCGGTCACGAAAAGCCGCGTCCGGCGGTAATCCATCTGTCCAGAAACGCCAGCTGCTCCGCCGTGTGAAACCAGTGCTCCCCGTCTTCCATCACGGTCAGTTCCGCGCCGACGCGTCCGGCGAAGGCCCTTATCGTCTCCGCCGACTGCAAATTATCCCTCGCGCCGTAAAGAATGCGCGTCGGAACGCGCCATACGACGGGATGTTCCCGTACCCATGACAGATACTCCCATGAGAGCGTCTCGCCGAAAGCGGTCTTTATCTCGCCGCGCTCCGCCAATTCGCGCTCAGACACCCCCGCCCATGCCATCATGTCCGCGATAAGTTTTTCCATATCCGCAACGGGGGAGATGAAATAGGCTTTCTCAATGGGCTTATCGTTCAGGGCGCGCATGGCGAAGAACGCGCCGATACTGTTCGCCACGAGAAAAACGCGTTCGCGTCCCGTGCGGAACGAATCAAAGAAACGTCGGAACTCCTCCCGCGCCTCCCAAGGCGCGCCCGCCCGGTAGTCCATTCCGACAACGTCGCATTCGGGGAACAGCGGCCCGTAACGTTCGGCCTCGTCCGCGCCGCCGCCCTTACCGTGTATGTAAATCAGTCCGTCTCTCATGGTTCGCCTCCGTCATGTTTTCCGTTATGACGCCTTCCCCGCAAACGGTTCGCTTTTTCCATGTTCCGACGCTACGCGCCGCCTCTACGGATGTCGGAAGGCGGCGCAAGCGTCAATGGAAAGCGGATAAACTTGATAAGGCGCGGTTAAGGCGGGGTTAAACGCTCAAAAATACGTTTTCCCTTTACGTCTCCGTCTGCGGCGGATTCTTCGACGGCGCCGGAAGCGTAAAGCGGCGGTTGTATTCCGCAATCATGCGTTTCATTTCATCCTCATGTTCTTTCCGGTAAAGGCTCGCATGCGTGCGGAACGAATTTCTGTGCAGTTCGATGGTCGTCAGCGCGACGTTGGAACAGTGGTCGGAAATACGCTCCAAGTCGGTCAGCAAATCGTTCAGGGAGATTCCCTGCGTCATGGTACAGATTCCCGCCTTCATGCGCTCGACGTGGCGGTTCTTGATGTCGTCCTGCAACTCGTCAATGACTTCCTCCAGCGGCTCCACGCGGTCGGCGAGGGCAAGGTCGTTATTTACAAAAGATTGCGTAGTCAGCGACAGGATTTCCCGTAACGCGGCCCGCATGACTTCCAGTTCCGCGAGCGCGTCGCCCGTAAAGGAGTTGTCCTGTTCGCGCATGGCTTTCATGACTTCCACGATATTCAGGGCGTGGTCGCTGATTCTCTCGAAGTCGGTGATACAGTGCAGAAAGCGCGTGAACTGCTGATTCTGTTCCGTCGTCAACTCGCGTTTGCTGGCTTTGAGAATATAAGTGCCCAGCGAATCCTCGTATTTGTCGACGAGCTTTTCCAGTTTCGCCACGCGCTTGGCTTTCTCCTCGCTGTACTGTTCCATGTTCTCCATGGCTAACAGTACGCTTTGCTCCGTCAGGTTTGACATTTTATAAATAGCCGTGCGGCACTGTTCCAGCGCAAGGGGCGGGTAGGGAAGAAAGCGCTCCTCGAAGACCGGGCCGTCCTCCAGTTCCTCGTCCTCCCCGGCGGTCGACGGAACGAGCGCGCATGTGAGTTTCTCCAAAAGTTTCGTCTGCGGCGCGAGAAGCGTCACGCACAGGAAGCGGTAAAGCGTATTGAGCGCGGCGATATGCACAGTGGTGAGAACGGCGGACATAAACGGGAACTGGACAAAGGCGTTGGCGATATAGAAAACGGAACCGAGAACCGCCGCACCGATAATCTGCGCGAGCAGGTAGACGGTGGCGGTACGGCGGGCGTCGACCGTGGCCCCGGCGGAGGCCATCAGGACGGGAAGCGCCGCGCCGACGCCGATACCCATCAGCAACGGAAACGCGGTGGCGAAGGTAATCGCGCCCGTAATGGCGAGGGCTTGCAGAATGCCGACGGCGGCGGAGGCGCTCTGTAACACGGCGGTGAAGAGCGCGCCCACCAGAAAGCCTAACAGCGGATTGGAAAAGGAGGTCAGCAAATTCACGAACGCCGGGATTTCCTTCAAAGGCGCGACGGCGCCGCTCATCGTGCTCATGCCGAACATCAGCACGGCGAAGCCCATCATAATGTCTCCTATATGTCGGTGCGTGGCGCGTTTGGCGACGGTACGCACAATCACGCCGGCAATGGCAATCAGTCCGGTAAGCGTGGACGTGGACAGAAGCGAAACCCAGCCGCTTCCGCCGCTGATGTCCGACAGGCAGATAACCCAGCCCGTAACGCTTGTGCCGAGTATCGCGCCTAAGATAATGCCGATACCCTGTTCAAACTTCATCATGCCGGAGTTGACGAAGCCCACGACCATGACGGATGTCGCCGACGACGATTGAATCACGGCGGTGACGCCCGTACCTAACAGAATGCCTTTCAGTTTCGTATTGGTCAGCTTGTACAGCAGACCTTCCAGACGGTTTCCGGCAACGCGTTTCAGACTGTCTCCCATAAGCGACATGCCGAATAGAAACAGCGCGACGCCGCTTAACAGCGAAATGATGTTGGAAATGTCCATAAAGTCCCTCCTTGTAAGTCAATCCCTTGACGGCTTATCGCGTCAGGCCGCCGAGGGCTTGTCCGCGTCGGACGGCGTTTTTACGTCGTCCACGACCAGCGTCGCCGAACCGTAGGCTTTCAGCGGCCTTCCGGTCTCGTCGAACTCCGTCGTGTAGCGCACATGGAACGGCACGCGCCCGACCGTCAGCGGAATGATTCCCTCCAGATGTTCCGCGCCGTTCTCTAATTGCTTTATCCAGTCCCGGTACATATCGGCGTAGTCGGGCGGGAAAATGCCCATCTCGATAGCGGAATCGGGGTAATTTTCCAACAGCGGCGGCAAGTGCAAGTCACGCATACAGCGGAAGCAGGGCCTCATGCGTTTCGTGCCGAACTCGTACTCCCACGCGTACACATTGGCCTGTTCGCTGGCGAAACGGAAGCGCCGTTCGCTGTCAAACAGCTCCGCATAATTCTTCTTTTCGGCGGTCACGTTCCGCGCCATAGCGTAGACGATATACTGATTCCCCGCCTTGCCAATCACGCGAATATGGCTCCGGATACAGACGGTATCCTCTCCGCAACACTTGGAACAGAACGTCCGCCACGTCTCGCAGGTTTCCTCATCGCCGGATTCTATCGCTTTGCGGATAGTTTTCTCGTAGATTTCCCGGCTTTCGGGAGTGTGCCGCGTCCACGGGTCGGAATGGATAAGTTCGTATTCCGTCAGGTTCATGCCCATTTCCCGCACGTACTTGTTATTGACGCGCAGAATCTCGACTTTTCCGTTCTCATAGCTGAAAATCGACGCCGCGCCGACGTAGTTGCTGAAAATCAGCGTTTCCAGCGAATCGGGATTCCAGAACTTTTCCGCGTCCATGGGCTGCAACAGTTTCATCGCCGGGACGGTAGGCTCTAGGTTCGTCCGCTTCAGGACTTCCACCAACTCTTCCCCGGCCACGGGTTGCGAGTACAGATAGCCTTGGATATAGTTACAGCCGATACTCTTCATATAGTCGGCCTGCTCGACGGTCTCCACGCCCTCGGCGATAGTGGGCGTTTTGAGCCATTTGGCCATCTGTACCATGGCGTTGACAATCGCGCCGCCGCGTCCGCCGACATCCCCGCGCAGGAAATTCATGTCGAGCTTGATAATGTCAACGTCCAAATCTTTCAATATGTTCAGCGACGAATAGCCGCTTCCGAAGTCGTCCATTTCCACGATATAGCCGTAATCGTGAAGCCGTTTCAGCGCCGAGGAGACCAGTTCCATACCGCCTATCGCGGACGATTCCGTAATCTCGGCTCGCAGATACTTGACCGGAATATCGTACTTTGCGCGGATTTGTTCCAGTTCGCTCACATAGTCCCCCTCAAAAATATCGTGGCGGGAGATGTTGAACGAGACCGGGACGACGGGAATCTGACTGTCCATACAGGCCCGTTGAAAGCGGCACACCGTCTCAAAAACGTGCAAATCGGCCCGGCGAATCAAGCCGTTTTCCTCCAGAATCGGGATAAAGTCGGCGGGATACTGCGGCCCGAACTCCGGGTGATTCCACCGCATGAGCGCTTCGGCGCCGGTCATGCGTCCGGTGGAGTGGTTGTACTGCGGCTGATAACAGGCGAAAATTTGTTCATTGCGCAACGCGTCCTCAAAAGCCGCTAAAATTTCCTCTTCGCTCATTTTTTTGCTCATGGCAAAGCCTCCGTTCGTCTGACATGGGTGATTCCGAGCGTCCCCCCTTCCATCCCACTTTAATCATACTATATTTTTCATGGCAATTCAATAGAATTTTGCGATATAGGGGCGCGATTTTTCCCCTGAAAGGTTGCGCCGCTTAATGCCCTCCCCCGCATTGCGGGGGAGGGTTGCCCATAAGGGCCGGGTAGGGGCCGATTTCTCCCCCTCCGTCACTTCGTGAGATTTTCCCCCCGTTCCGGGGGGAGACAAAGACGCCGCAAGCGCGCAGACCGTTTTTATTGTTCACAAAAAATTTACAATTTTGTGCGAAACGCCTATTGCCAAT
>JAFSOM010000483.1 GCA_017447005.1 Oscillibacter sp. | reverse complement strand
CCTCAAATCGGCGGACAAGCGGCGGGGGCAATCCCTCATAGGGAAGGTATGACATGGCGCGAGAGTGCTGGGACTGCCGAATGTATATTAGTGGCAAAGTTTTAATCCCTCATAGGGAAGGTATGACACTACTCAATGCGGTCACAAAAGAATTATACCCGAACGTGTTTTAATCCCTCATAGGGAAGGTATGACGACGGCGTTGGCTGTGTGGTCAACGACAACAAGTACGTTAATGTGTTTTAATCCCTCATAGGGAAGGTAGGCCGACGACGCCAAGCCTTGCGACAGTGACATTATAGCGGATAAGGGCAAGGCTGTCAAGCGGTTTTTCAGCGGCGTTTTCACGCTCACATGGGACGCGCAACGACATTTCAGGCGGAAATTCCGGTCAAATCTGTGGAAAATGACGGGAAATGGAAGCGAAAGAACGGTTGACTGTTCCGAAAAAATCCCTATAATAATGGGGAAAACCCGATAGGAGGAGGGAAGCGTATGAAAAAGGGCTGGCTGGTCTTGGAGAATGGACAGGCGTTTGAAGGCTTCCGGTTCGGCGCGGAGACGGATTGCGTGGGGGAACTGGTGTTCACGACGGGCGTCGTGGGCTATGTCGAGACCCTCACCGACCCCAGTTACGCCGGACAGATTGTCATGCAGACCTATCCGCTCATTGGCAATTACGGCGTTATGCGGGAGGATTTCGAGGGGGCCTGTTCGGTGAAAGGGTACGTCGTGCGCGAGTACTGCGACGCGCCGTCGAACTTCCGCACGGACTGCGATTTGGAAACCTACCTCAAAGAGCAGGGCGTCCCGGGGCTGTGCGGACTGGACACGCGGGAATTGACGCGTATCATCCGCGACAACGGCGTGATGAACGCGGTCATATGCGATACGCCGCCCGCGAACCTGTCGGCGGTGAAGGGCTACCGGATAACGGACGCGGTGCGCGGCGTGACCTGCGCGGCGGTGACGGTACATCCGGCGGACGGCGAACGGCGGTTCCGCGTGGCCCTGATGGACTACGGCGCGAAGCGGAGCATAGCGCGGGAGTTACAGCGTCAGGGATGTGAAGTGACGGTATTTCCGGCGTCGGCGTCGGCGGAGGACGTTTTAAACTTGCGTCCCGACGGCGTGATGTTGTCGAACGGCCCCGGCGACCCCGCGGAAAACGCGTGGGAGATTGCGCAAATCCAGAAGTTACTAGGGAAAGTTCCGATTTTCGGTATCTGCTTAGGACACCAATTAACGGCGCTGGCGGCTGGCGGACGGACGTACAAGCTAAAATACGGACATCGCGGCGCGAATCAGCCGGTCAAGGAAGCGGCCGTGGGCGACGGTATTGCCCGGACGTATATCACTAGTCAGAACCACGGCTACGCGGTGGACGCGGAGAGCGTGAAGGCGGGGCGGCTGTCGTTCGTGAACGCCAACGACGGCACTTGTGAGGGCATGGACTACCCCGACTTGGGCGCGTTTACGGTACAGTTCCACCCGGAGGCGCACGGCGGCCCGGGCGATACGAAGTTTTTATTTGAGAAATTCGCGGCGCTGATGAGCGGCGGCGCGTATATCGGCGGGGCGTATGTCAGCGCGGCGCCCGCGAGAAGCGTATTTGACGACGTATCCGGGGAGAAAGGCGGTGAGCGGTAATGCCGTTGGATAAGAGTATCCGGAAGGTATTGGTTATCGGTTCGGGGCCTATCGTGATTGGACAGGCGGCGGAGTTCGACTACGCCGGGACGCAGGCGTGTCGGGTACTGAAAGAGGCCGGGGTTGAAGTCGTGTTGTGCAACTCGAACCCCGCCACGATTATGACCGACCAAGCGATGGCGGACGCGATATATCTGGAGCCGCTGACGCTGGAATCCATCCGGCGCATTATCAAGAAAGAGCGTCCCGACAGTATGCTCGCGTCGCTGGGCGGTCAAACGGGCCTGACTATGGCAATGCAACTTGACAAGGAAGGCTTTTTAGAGGCGAACGGCGTGCGCTTGCTGGGCACGAACGCCGACGCGATAACGAAAGCCGAAGACCGCGAACTGTTCAAGGAAGCTATGGCGGAAATTAATCAGCCCGTGGTGGCGTCGGACATTGCGGAGACGGTGGACGGCGCGTTAGAGGTCGCGGAGAGAATCGGCTATCCGGTTATCGTGCGTCCGGCGTTCACGTTAGGCGGTACGGGCGGCGGCGCGGCGGCTACGCCCGACGAGTTGCGTACCATCGCGCATATCGGCCTTGACGCGTCCCCGATACGGCAGATTCTCATTGAACGCGCTATTTTCGGCTGGAAGGAAATTGAGTTCGAGACCATGCGCGACGGCGTGGGCAACGTGATTGCGATATGTTCCATGGAAAATGTTGACCCGGTCGGCGTACACACGGGCGATTCCATCGTCGTGGCCCCGGCGCAGACGCTGGCGAATAAGGAATTTCAGATGTTGCGCACGGCGGCGTTGGAAATTGTCGCGCATTTGGGCGTAGTGGGCGGCTGTAACTGTCAACTGGCCTTGAATCCCGACAGTTTTGAATACGCCGTGATTGAGGTCAACCCCCGCGTATCGCGTTCGTCGGCGCTGGCGTCGAAGGCCACCGGCTACCCGATAGCAAAGATTACAACGAAAATCGCGCTGGGCTATACGCTGGACGAAATCAAGAACGACATCACGGGCAAGACCTGCGCGTGTTTCGAGCCGACGGTTGACTATATCGTGTGCAAAATGCCAAAGTGGCCGTTTGACAAGTTCGCGGACGCCTCGCGCAAATTGGGAACGCGTATGAAGGCGACGGGCGAAGTTATGTCGATTGCGCCGAGCTTTGAAATGGCGCTGATGAAGGCGGTACGCGGCGCGGAAATCGGCATGGACACGCTGAACCGCAAAGCGGACGACGCGGAAATCCCCGTCCGGGAACGCTTACAGCGCGTGGACGACCACCGGATTTTCACGATTTTCGAGGCGTTAAAAGCGGGCGTTTCTGTGGATGAAATTTATCAAATCACGAAAATTGACCGCTGGTTTGTGTCGAAAATCAAGAAGCTGGCGGAGTTTGAGCAATCGCTGACGCCGGGAACGCTGACGGCGGAGCAGTACGAGGAGGGCAAACGCTTAGGCTGCCCGGACGCGACATTATTGCGTCTGACGGGCGCGGAGAAACTCCCCGAAGCGCCGAAGAGCGCGGTTTACAAGATGGTGGACACGTGCGGCGCGGAGTTCGACGCCGAAACGCCCTATTTCTATTCGTCGTTCGATAAAGTCTGTGAGAGCCGGAGTTTTCCGCGTTCGGGCAAGCCCGTCATTATGGTGCTGGGTTCCGGGCCTATCCGTATCGGACAGGGCATTGAGTTCGACTACTCGTCGGTGCACTGCGTCTGGACGCTCAAAGACTTGGGTTATGAGGTCGTTATCGTCAACAACAACCCGGAGACGGTTTCCATGGACTATGACACGGCGGACAGGCT
>JAFSOM010000482.1 GCA_017447005.1 Oscillibacter sp. | reverse complement strand
CGCCCCTTTCTGTTTTAACGGTTGCTTGACATCTCCATTAAAACACATTCGGGACGTTTCCTGTAGCTTTTTTCCTCATTTCGAGACATCTTTACTAAAAATATTTTCCATATTTTTCCAGTAAAAAGTCCTACAATTATTGTACACCGACTCCGCGTCCGGATGTGCGTAAGGCCTCCCGGAGACAGTTTTAGGCGGAAAAACTCTTCTCCGCGGGCCAGTATAGGATTTGCACGCCCCTGTCATCCCGCGACGCCTGACGCCGTAAACTTTCCATCATAATCGCTTTTGCAAGTTCCTGCGGCTCCTCGTCCTCCCATCCCGCTAACAGGCTTTGCAGCCACTGGTCCTGCGCCGGGTCCGCGACGCCGTCGCTAATCATCACGGCGAAACTGCCGGGGGACAGTCGCACATGCGTGACATCCGGCGCGGTATCGCCGTCGCGCAGACCTACCGGGAGACTGATACCCGTAATTCTGCGCACGACGCTTCCTTTCTTCAGATAACTCGGCGCGGCGCCGTACTTGTAAAACGCGGCGTCGCCGGAAAAGGCGTCGAACGTGCATAAATCCATGGTCGTGAAACTGCCCGTGACCTCCCCGCGCAACGCCATTGCGGAATTGAGGGTACGTAAGGCCGATTCGGGACGAATGCCCGCTTCCAGAAACTGCCGCAACAGTCGACAGGTCAACGACGATTCCTCTTTCGCCTCCTCGCCGCTTCCCATGCCGTCCGCCAACAGCAGACACCACAGGCCGTTCTCCGTACGGAAAGATAACGCCGTATCGCCGCACACGCTTTCCCCGCGCTTCGGGCGCAAGGCGGTACCGAAACGACAAAGCGGCTGCGGGGCGCCTGACGCCGGGGCCGCGTCCGTCGCGGCGGTCGCCGACAACAGTTCCGACAGTTGCGCGTACTGACGCCGCGCCGCCCGCCGCGTTTCCTCCAACTGTTGGCGATACTGTCCGCGCAGACGGTACGCGGATAACTCCAGATTCACCGCCGTCAGAAACTCCGTCAGATGAATACAGCGTTCGTTGAAGGACTGCGGGAAATCGGCGGGCACGGCGTAACCGCGGTCAAGCAATGAGGGCGTGGCGTCGTTGAGGGCCTGAAAGGTCGCGGCGTACTCCTCTTGCCAACAGCGGTTGCAACGCTCGCAGTTCCGGCAGGAACGCTCGGCGGCGCGGTCAAAGACTATCGCCGGGTTTTCCTCCGTGACGACGCTTTCCAGCGCGCAATTGTCGTATAAATCCCGCAAGGCCGCCGCCGTGAGTTTCAAACGTTCCTTTAATTTTTTCGCGCTCTCCTGACGAATCGGTTTCGGCAACGCCCGACGATGCCGGAACAGCTTTTCCGGCAACAGCAAAAACAATAACATCCCGCTCCCGCACTCCGTCAGCAACGGATTTATCAGCGGGTCGCCCGCGCTGAACAATACCGCGCACACGCCGCCAAGGAAGCATAACGCGCCGCGCCAACGCTGTCCGGCGGCATAGCGTCCGCACAGGAGCGAGCCGAACCCGAACGCCGCCGTCAGGACGCAACCGCCGCTTTCGGCGCACAAGTCCGCCGTGAGGCCCAAGCCTAAGCCGATAGCCGCGCCCGTCGCCGCGCCGTGGGAAAAGGACGCGCAGGCCAGCAGTACGCAAAAGAGTATACGCCCCGGCGAAATGCCGCCAAAGTTAAGTCGTTGCGTGGAAAGCAGTAACGCGGCGGTCAGAAAAATAATGCCCTCCGCCGGACTTCTCCCCTCCCCGGGATGGAGCAGAGGCCAGAAAAACCACGCGCTCGCGCCCGTCAATCCCGCCGCCGCCACGCACGCCGCGAACGCCTCCTCCGGGTTGGCGGCGTCCAATACGTAAATCAGCCCCACGGACAAAAACAGTCCGGCGGAAATCAGGCTGACGGCGCGTGGCCCGGTAAGGACGCGGTTCCCCCGGAACGCCAAGGAAGACGCCAGAATCAGCGTACAAACGGCGGCAAAGGGGAGCGCGTCGGCGAAGTCCATAAGGAAGAACGCGCCAAGGGCGGCCCCGCATAACGCCGCAAGAGACCCCAAACCCGGCCCCGACGCCGCTACACAGCCTAACGCGAAGGGAGCGTAACCGCCTAAGGTCTGATTTCCGGTCAGCGCCGCCGCCATAAAAAAGCGGATTCCGCAAGACATCAGCAAAGCGTTCCGGCTTTCGTTGCGGAGCTTGCGTTTCTGTACGTTTTTCTGTTTCAATGCTTGTCCCTCCCGCAAAAAACGGCAATAGCCGCCTGTTCACGCCGCGTCCGGCCCGCGCATACAAGGCCTTACGCTTGCGGCTTATCCGTCAACATTGTATCGCCGCTGTCGTGAAAACGCTGTCGAAACGCGCCGCGCCCGACGAATGGCTTTTCGTCTTCAATTACTGTCCCGAACGCTTGACTTTCGCCGACGCGTGCGCTATAATTTGCGGGCAATGCAATAGAAACCCCTGTGCGGTTACATTCCATGGCCCCGGCGGGGGCCGTCAGAAAAGGAGCGCGTACACAATATGCTGGACATCAAAATCACGAAAACCGCAACCCCGAAAGCCCTTCCCGCGGATGAAAATCATCTCGGATTCGGCAAAATCTTCTCCGACCATATGTTCCTGATGGACTACAACATCGACAAGGGCTGGTATGACCCCCGCATCGTACCCTACGCCCCGTTCACGCTGGACCCGGCTTGCGTCGTGTTCCACTACGCGCAGGAGCTTTTCGAGGGCATGAAGGCCTATCGCACCGCCGACAACACGATTCAGCTTTTCCGCCCCGACTGCATCGCCAAGCGTATGCAGGATTCCTGCGACAGAATGTGCGTCCCGAAAGTGCCGGAGGAGGACTTCATCCAGGCCGTCAAGACGCTCGTGGAAGTCGATAAGGCGTGGGTACCCCATACCGACGGCGCGTCGCTCTACATCCGCCCGTTCGTGTTCGCCTCCGACGTGGGCATGGGCGTGCACGCAAGCCATAATTACGTGTTCTGTATCATTTGCGCTCCGTCCGGCGCATATTATAAGGAGGGCCTTGACCCCGTGCGGATTTACGTCGAAGACGATTACATCCGCGCCGCGCCGGGTCTGACGGGCTTCACCAAATGCGGCGGAAACTACGCCGCGTCCATTAAGGCGGGCGCGCTGGCGGAGGAAAAGGGATTCGCGCAGGTTCTGTGGCTGGACGGCGTCGAAAAGAAGTACGTGGAGGAAGTCGGAAGCATGAACATCATGTTCATGATTGACGGCAAAATCTACACGGCGGCCTGTACGGGTACGGTACTTCCGGGCGTCACGCGCCGTAGCTGTATGGAACTGCTCCGCGACTGGGGCTATGAGGTCATCGAGGGCAAACTCGCCATCGCTGACGTGATGAAAGCGGGCCATGACGGAACGTTACAGGAAGTATTCGGCACGGGTACGGCGGCGGTCGTGTCGCCCGTCAAGGAACTGTACTGGAAGGGCGACACCGTGCAAATCGGCGACGGCAAAATCGGCCCCGTCACGCAGAAACTCTATGATACCCTGACGGGCATTCAGTGGGGACGCCTCCCCGATAATAAGGGCTGGATTACGCCTGTCTGCAAGGGATAACCAAGGGGCGATTGCGCCTGTCCGTAAGGGAGAATCCCAAGGCTTGCGCCCGTTTGCAAGGGAATCGGGCCGGAATACAAAGGAATCACGCGCCATACGGCGGGGACTGTCAAACGCGGTCTCCGCCGCTTGTTCGCCATACCGCGCCAGCCT
Organism: Oscillibacter sp.; assembly: GCA_017447005.1. Taxonomy (GTDB): domain Bacteria; phylum Bacillota; class Clostridia; order Oscillospirales; family Oscillospiraceae; genus Oscillibacter. The sequence goes on along the minus strand of JAFSOM010000482.1, from coordinate 5,012 downwards.
GTTTTGTACGCTTTGCGGCCTCGTTTTTCATACTGCGCGGCATTGTTTCCCGTACCGGGCGGCGCGGTGAACGGTTATATCATATCCGACAAAAAACGGCATGAAAATTTGTCGTTCAGTCAGTTGATTTTCGCCGGAAAATTGAGTACAATAACAGTGTCTGTCTGTAAAGGGTCGCGCCCTTTGCACATATTTTCCCCGGCGGCGCTTCACTCCACTTTCTGAACGCCGTGCGGGAAATGAGGAGGAATTGATTCCGTAAGGCTCGCGGTGCGGCAGTGTGGAGACCTGTCGTAAGGCGGCGCGTTCTGAGGGAAAGCGGATTCGTTCGGAAGGCCCGGAAAGATTCGGGCCAAATGCCAGCCGGATGAGCCGTCACGCCCAAAACGGACGCCCGCGAGGATAACGGGCGGAGGCGCGTTATTCAGAGCCAGTGAAACATGGCGGAAGTATTGATTAAAGGCCTTAAGAAAATCTATGACAACAAGGTAACGGCTGTCCACGACGTGAATCTGCACATCAAGGACAAGGAATTTATCGTACTGGTCGGCCCGTCCGGCTGCGGCAAATCCACCACTCTGCGCATGGTCGCCGGTCTGGAGGACATCTCCGACGGAGAACTCTACATCGACGGCAAACTCTGCAACGACATCGCCCCCAAAGACCGCGACATCGCTATGGTATTCCAGAACTACGCGCTCTATCCGCATATGTCCGTTTATGACAACATGGCTTTCGCGCTCAAACTCAAAAAGACGCCGAAAGACGTGATTGACAAGAAGGTGCGGGAAGTCGCGGCGATTCTGGACATCACGCAGTATCTCGAACGTAAGCCCAAGGCGCTGTCCGGCGGTCAGCGTCAGCGCGTAGCCATTGGCCGCGCCATGGTTCGTGACCCCAAAGTGTTCCTGATGGACGAACCGCTCTCCAACCTCGACGCCAAGCTCCGTAACCAGATGCGCGCCGAGATTATCAAGCTCCGCCAGAGAATCAACACCACGTTCATGTACGTGACCCATGACCAGACAGAGGCCATGACGCTCGGCGACAGAATCGTCATCATGAAAGACGGCTTTGTGAATCAAATCGGCGCCCCGCAGGATTTGTTCAACTGCCCGGTCAACCTGTTTGTAGCCGGCTTTATCGGCATGCCCGTCATGAACTTCTTTGACAACAGCAAACTGTTGCTCGAAAACGGCGTCTACTATGCCCAGATTAAGGGCGCGAAGTTCAAGCTGGACGACTTCCAGCAGGCGGCCCTCAAGCAGAACAATCAACAGCCGTGCGACATCGTCGTCGGCATTCGTCCGCAACACCTTTCCGTCGGACAGGGCGAACTCGAAGGCAAAATTGAGGTCTCCGAAATGCTCGGCTCGGAAGTCAACCTCCACGCCGATTGTCAGGGCGACGAAGTCGTTATGGTTATCCCGACCATGGGCCTCAACGAAGACGTGTCCGTCGGCAGTACGGTCAAATTCAACGCTCCGCCGATTACCATGCAACTGTTCGACAAGGCGACCTCCAACAACCTGCTCTGGTTCGACGAGGAATCCTTCAAGGCCAACGCGCCCGTGTGCAAAACCTACGACAAGCTCAAAAAGCCCGCTATGGCCTAATCGCCCCGCAGACTCCCGCATGATATAAAAACGCTGTCCCGCTTTCCGCGTTTCACGGAGAGCGGGACATTTTTCTGACAGCGTTCTATACGACGGCTTGCGCTTCTGAAAGTTCGGCGCTTTCCGTTTCCTTATGCGTTCCTGAAAGTTCGACGTTCTCCGCTCCCTTATGCGCTTCCAAAGGTTCGACAGCCTCCGCACCCGAAGATTCGGCGGCGTCCGTTTCGGGCGTTTCCAGATACCCGCGGGCGAAGGCGATAAACTGTTCCAGCGAAGGAGACCCCGGAAGAGGCTCTCCGCTGAAGTCCGGGTGATTCTTCCAAATCAAAAACAGCGTCCGCTTGATACTGCGCTTTATGTCGTCAGTGCGCACATGATAAAGCCGCCCAATTTCCGGGTAAATCTCCTTTGTGAAGGTTCCGAAACGCTCCGGGTTCCGGATGGACAGGTACACGGCGCAGGAAAGATAGGAAAAGCCAAAAATATTCGCGTTCAGTCCCAAGCGGTACAGCAAATCGTAAATCCGCGTCAATAAAGCGTCAACTTCCATTGGTTCCATGACAAAGCCTCCCAGCGTATCGGTTGCGGGAATCGCGTTTCCCTTGGCGGATATTATATCGCTTTCCGACGGAATCCGCAAGGCTTTGCGGGAAAAAAAGGAAATTTGTCAGGCTTTATCATCTTTTGCGCCGTCCAAAGCAAGGAAATTCCGAACCCCTCCCCCTAACCCCTTCCCTTTCAGGGGCGGGGAAAAATTCTCTTGAAAGCGCTTTCAAGTTCCGGTAAGCCTCTCTTGAAAGCAAATGACAGGCCCGCCCGGACGCGAAAGAACCGCTTCCGTAGAAGCGGCCCGTTTCGCCGATTTACAGGTTTTTGCGAATCGCGTTAATGGCGCCCTTTTCCAGCCGCGATACCTGCGCCTGTGAAATGCCCACTTCCCCCGACACTTCCATCTGCGTCTTGCCCTCGTAAAAGCGCATGGACAGAATGCGCCGTTCCCGTTCGTTCAAACGCTTCAACGCGTCTTTCAACGCGATACGGTTTGTCCAGTCCTCCTCCGTGTTTTTCGTGTCGCGTATCTGGTCCATCACGCACAGATTGTCCCCGGCGTCGGAGTACACCGGCTCATAGAGCGATACCGGGTCCGACATGGCGTCCAGCGCGAACACGATTTCTTCCCGCGGAATGTCCAGTTCCTTGGCGATTTGCTCGACGGTAGGCTCCCGCTGTCCGTCGGCCATGAGGCGCTCGCGGGCCTGTAAAACCTTGTAGGCCGTGTCGCGCAGGCTCCGCGATACGCGGATACTGCTGTTATCCCGCAGATAGCGGCGGATTTCCCCGACTATCATCGGTACGCCGTAGGTGGAGAACTTCACCGGCTGACTGGTGTCAAAGTTGTCGATTGCCTTGATAAGTCCCACGCAGCCGACTTGGAAGAGGTCGTCGGCGTTCTCGCCCCGGCTGGCGAAACGCTGAATCACGGACAGCACAAGACGCAAATTCCCTTCAATCAGGCGGCTTCTGGCGGACTGGTCTCCCGCGTGCGCACGGCGTAAAAGTTCCATGCTCTCTTCATTTTTCAACGCCTTGAGCGCGGAAGTGTTCACCCCCGCGATTTCGACTTTCCCCAGCATAACCCGGCTGCCTCCTGTTTTATCTTTCGGCGGAGACCTATCCGGCGGAGACAGGCTCCCCCTTTGGAGAGTATGACCGTCAGCGGGTTTTCTTATACTGGAAGGTTTTGTCGCATTCTGGAAGCATGGGACATCCCGCGGGTCGCATAGGATAGCGCGGAGGGATGGACTATGCAGTGCAGAATGAAAGATTTACGTTGCAAGGAAGTCATCAACATCTGCGACGGGCGCCGGCTGGGTTACGTGGGAGACATTGAGCTGAAAATCCCGGAAGGACAGGTGACGGCAATCATCGTCTACGGCCCCGCGCCGTTTTTCGGACTGTTCGGACGCGGAGAGGAATACTATGTCCCGTGGGACTGCATTCAGCGTATGGGGGACGACATCATCCTAATTGACAAGCCGTTTCCGCGTCCGGACGGCAGGCCGCCGCATGGGAAACCCGGTCGCCCCGGACGCCCGTTTTGAGCGTTCCCCGGATGTCGTCACGACTGACGCCGCGCCGCGTAAGGGCGAAAGCTGATTTTGCGCAAGCGAAAACATTACGCGTACAATGAGCAATGACAGGCGCGGCTTTTCCATAGCCGTACCTGTCACCCGGAAACGTCCTCTCCGCGCCCGTCGCGGGTCAGGAAAGCCAGCGTATCCGCCTCCGCGCACCCGCGAATCAGCTCAAAGAGCATATTTAACTTGATGGTGTCAAGATGTTCATACATGTGATAATAATGGTCGATTTCCTCTATCCGGGCTTTGAACGCCCTCACGCTTTCGGAATCCCGTTTCCCCTCGGGCGGAGATTGAAACCACGTGTAAATTTTGGGCAGTCCGTTCTCTTGGAAACTTTTCAGCCCGACTTCAAATTCCTCCCGGACATATTCCCCCACATCCCGCCCGACCAGAATATAGTGATAATGGCTGTCGCGTATTTTTTCGTTGTAAGTTTCCTGCATGCGCGTCTTTTGGACAGCTTTGGACAAGTCCTCGCACATGGTCAATTCAAAGCGAACGCCCCAGCGCTTGAAGAAATTATCCAGAACGCGGATAAAATTCCCCAAGTCCTTGCGCTCCCGCTCAAATTCGACGGTTGAGGAAGAAATAAAAATCCTGATTTCATTCATCATACAGTTTAGGAGGCGTTCCTTTCCTTCCCACGACCTGCCATACTTTATGTTCCCAGTCCTGTATGACCTGCCGATACTCTTTGGATTGAAAATAAGGCTCTATGCTGTCCAAATCAAATTCCGGCATATACGTGCCGAACACGCCTTTTTCCAGAATGCCTTCATCGAGAACGCCCTTTTCCCGGAAAATCAGAACGGGCAAACCAATCTGAAAGGCCATAGCCGGTTCAATCTGACACCATGGCGTAGTAAACCAGCGCTTGGATATGTCTTTAGGTTCCTTTTTCATATCGCTGTCCGGCTTTTCGATTCCTTTTTCAACGTAATGCCGCCGAAACGCGATTGCGATAAGTCCGTTGGAATCCAGCATTAAACTCCGGACTGTCGACAACGGCGTTTTTGAGGAAAAATCGGTTTTTCCCACCGTTCTGGGGAATAAGTCGCGGCTTTTCAAATCCGCTTCCAGTTTGTCAATGAACTCTTGTTGTGATTGCAGATAAGGCGTCTGACAACTCAAAAAAACGGAAGCAAGCATTGTTGTCCCTCCACATTATGAACGCGTCGGTTTCCATAGAATGTCATCGTGGATTCATGGTAACATACTTTTCGACAAAACGCAACATCTTTTTATTGCGCGTATG
>JAFSOM010000481.1 GCA_017447005.1 Oscillibacter sp. | reverse complement strand
TATCGTCGAGCAGATACCCGTCCGGGGCTTTCGTTTCCTTTACGACAATCGTATCCGTGGAAAGTCCCGTAATGATAATCTGTCCCTTATCGTCCGTCGCGTAAAGTCCGTTGCTGGAAAGCTGGCCTCCGGCATTCGGGACGTACTTTCCGTCAGCGGTCATAATCTGGAACGTCGCGCCCTTCAACGGCTGGTTCGTGGCGCGGTCGCGCTTCGTTACGATAAGCGTTCCGGTCGGCTTGTTATAAAAGTTCAGAGACTGCGCCGCGCCGGACTTGATGAGAATGGATTTCGGCGTACCGTCGAGCGCGTAACCGTCAGCGGCCTTTGTCTCTTTCGCGGTTATCGTAACGCCCGGAGTGAGGTTTTGGATAACGATTTTCCCGTTATCGTCCGTGACAAACTCGCCGTTGGCGTCGCCCACGGGAGCGCCCGTCTGGTCGGTGACAAGGAACGTGACGCCTTTAAATGGTCAGCGTTTGTTGCGGAGCGTTCCAGAATACCAGTTCTTTCGCGTCGCCGGAAATCTTCACGGTTTGCGGCGTCTCGTCCAGAACGTAGCCGGAAATCGTCTTGGTTTCGCGCACCGTGACCGTCATGTCGGGTTCGAGATTTTCCACCCGGATTTCGCCCGATTTGTCGGTATAGTACGTCCCGTTTCCAACTTTCGCGCCGCGTCCGTCCGTAATCTCAGAGCCTGTTTAGTATCTTGCCGCTGTCCAAGGTAACGCTCCGGCCTTTTTACACCGCCACAGCCGGCGCCCGGTAAACGTCCAGAATCCGGGTCAACGGAGGGCTGTCCTTGTCCAGTCCGGTATGTTCCAGCAGAACCGCCTCCGCGCCGCGTTCCTGAATCTGACGCAACATTTCCACGCTCTGCGGGGTTTCCGCCTTGTTGCTCACCTCTACAGGATTGATTGTTCAATGCGTACTGGACGAGAGCGTCTACCTGAAAGAACAGACGATTTTCGACAAACGCTTGGCCGCTCTCCCTGTCATTTATGACATTCGTCTTGGAGACTGAATTATGTGGTTTCCAGTCTCCATCTCTAATTCTTTCCTGTGCGATAATTCCCGCGTGATTATTTTATTTTTTTGCAAGTTCTAACTTCCAAAAAATTCCCGCTTTGACATTTTGATGATTAAGGACCCCATTCATGCGTTTGTCCTATCCGAATTTCGGAAGATATTGACAGAGGCGAAGAAATGTCCTATACTTAGGCTGTAGCATAAACGGACTTTAGGGAATTTGCACAATGGAAAGGAGCATGGACATTGAAACATGGAGTGAAACGCGCATTCGCCATGGCTCTCACGGGGGCGCTGATATTAGGCGTTCTGTCCGGTTGCGGCGGCAGCCAGAACGAACCCCCGCAGGAGCCGGACGCGACGGAGGCGACGGAAATCTCAGTCACGGGACTGACGGTCAACGGCCTTCCGAACCCGCTGGGCGTTGAGGGCGACGCGCCGCTGTTTGGTTGGCGTATGGAGTCGAACCGAACCGGAGCCGCGCAGACCGCCTATCAGATTACGGTCACGAACCCGGAAGGGGCGGTCGTCTGGGACAGCGGCAAAGTGGAGGATTCCGCGTCGCGGAACATCGAATACGGCGGAGAGGCGCTCAAGCCTCAGACGCGTTACGTCTGGAATCTCGCCGTGACGGACGGGGACGGGACCGAGCTTCCCGCGCAGGAGGCGTTTTTTGAAACGTCGCTGATGGACGGGAGCGCGGCCGCGTGGAGCGGCGCGGAGTGGATTGGCTCGCCGGAGATGTACTTTGACGCGACGACGGCGAACTATTTCAGTCTGGACATGACGGTACAGATTCCGGACGGCGGACACAAGGCCGGAATCGTATTCGGCGCGGACGACTACCGCCTGAAAAACGACGCCATGAACATCTGGGGCGCGAACGCGGGCGGCTGTTTCAACTATGAAATCGACGTGACGGACGCCGCCGCGCCGAAACTGAATATTTATGTTGTCGGAATGCCCGCGCTTGGACAGAACGCCGAAAACGACGCGTGGGAGCCTGATTTCGTCGTTGACATTCCCGCCGACGCGATTCCCGACGCTCACGCGCCGATTGCGGTCAACATTAACACGCTGACGAATATCAATCAGGTGACGTGCGTTGTCAACGGCGTGACGGTCGACGAAAACCGCCAGTTAAACCCGTTGGGCAATACGCACGACTACAACAGCTTTCCGAATGTCGCCAGCATCGGATTCGCCGTCCCCGCCGGGGAACAGGCGACCTATACGAATATCGCGCTTCACTATCCCGGCGCTTACGAAGACCCTTACGAAGTCGGGGATTTGTTCGGCGCGGATGTCGGCGCGACTTACGCCATTTTTGACGGTCTGGACGACGGCGTGACGGTCGAAAACGCGGAAATCCGCGTGGACGGCGGCGCGGACGGTGTGGTAGCCTACGCTGACCCCTCCTATGGCTCCGCGCCCATGTTGCGCACGGAGTTCGACGCCGGGGAAAAGGAAATCGCGTCGGCGCGGCTCTATATCACCGCGCAGGGCGTCTATGAAGCGTTCCTCAACGGCGAAAAAGTCGGAAACGACTGGTTCGCGCCCGGAAGCGAAGAGTATTCGACCGTCATGCCCTATCAGATTTACGACGTAACGGAACAACTGCAAAGCGGCGCGAACGCGTTCGGCGTACAGCTTGCCGAAGGCTGGTGGAGCGGCTATCAGGGCTACATCATCAACAATTACGGCTATTACGGCGCGAAACAGGCCGCGCTTGTCAAACTGGATATTGCCTACGCTGACGGAAGTACGGAAACCGTTATCTCGGATACGGACAACTGGAAAGTTTACAATCACGGCCCGGTTGAGTACGCCGGAAACGTCCATGGCGAACGCTACAACGCCGTAACGCAAGCCGCTATGGACGGCTGGACGAAACCCGGCTACGACGACAGCGCTTGGGAAACGCCGGTTGTCATCACGCCGCGCCTGAATAATTTCACGTTTGAGACGCGTTACGACGAGCCGGGGCGCGTGGTCGGCGAACTGACGGCGGTTGAATGTCTGGGCGAAGTCAAAGAAGGCTCCCGCTCCTATATTTACGACATGGGCGAAAACGTCATGGGCGTTCCGAGCGTGACCATACCGGACGGCTATGTCCACAAGGGAGAACAGCTTATTTTCCGTTACGCGGAAGTTCTGTATCCCGATTTGGACGAGTACCGCGCCAACGGTACGGTCGGCATGATGATGGTTGAAAACCTCCGCGCCGCCATGGTCACGGATTTTTATACCGCTACGGACGGCGAACAGGTTTTTGAACCTCATTTCACATTCCGGGGATACCGCTATCTTGAAATCACAGGACTTACTCATGAACTGCCGCTGGAAAACGTCAAGCTGAAAAAGCTGTCGTCTGTGGAGACAAGCGCAACCTATGACAGTTCCAATGAGCTTGTCAACCGTTTGTTCAAGAACGTACAAAACTCGCAGACAAGCAATTTCCTGTCGCTCCCCACGGACTGCCCCCAGCGCAACGAACGCCTTGGATGGACGGGAGACGCGCAGGTATTCTCGAAAGCGGCGTCCTACAACGCGGACGTGTACAACTTCTACCGCAACTGGCTGAAAGCCCTCCGCGCCTGTCAGTTTACGGACGGCTCCCTTCCCGTCTACGCACCGACTTACGAGCCGCGTTATGACACGATTCCGCCCGGATTCGGCGGCGTTTCGTGGGACGCCGCGCTGATGATTATTCCTTACAATCTCTATCAGCAGACCGGGAACCCCGCGATTATCCGCGACAATATGGACGCCATTGAAAAGTATCTGGATTATCTGGCGGCAAGTCCTCTGCTGATTCCGGACGGCCCGGAGAACGTCTACGGCGGAACCGCCGTGCCGGAACTGACCGGACAGGTGGGCATTCTCGCCGACTGGCTGTCCATTGACGAAACCCCGCCGGAACTTATCAACGAGGCCGTTTACGTCTATCTGCTGGACATTGCCGCGCAAATGGCGGATATCGCCGGAAGAACGACGCTGGCGACGGGCTACCGGACGCGTTACGACGCCGCGAAAGCGAAGTGGAACGAACTGTACGTGAACCCGGACACCGGAATCACCGTCACGCCCAACGCGAAAGCGTTTGACACCGTGACTTATTCCGGCTACCTGTTCGCGGCGGCGCACGACGTGGACACGGAGGCGTCCTACGCCACGCCTTTGCGCTACGGCGTGTTCAGCGAGGAAAACGAAGCGAAAGCCGTCGAAAATTTCCTGAAAACTGTCGAACGGGCGAATTATACGATTACTTCCGGTTTCTCCGGCACGCCAAACCTTGTGCCTGTCCTGACGAAATACGGCTATGTCGAGGAGGCGTACAAACTCTTTGAGCAAACGGAGTACGCGTCGTGGCTGTATCCCGTGCTGAACGGCGCGACTTCCGTCTGGGAGCGCTGGAACTCCTACACCGTCGAGGGCGGCTTCAACGGCAACAACTCTATGAACTCGTTCGACCACTTCT
>JAFSOM010000480.1 GCA_017447005.1 Oscillibacter sp. | reverse complement strand
TTTATGCGCGGCGTTATCCGTGATTCTCTGCGTTGCCGCCGTATTTCCGGCCTACGGCGCGGAATCGAACGCCGGACAAATCAATCTCGCGCCGGTCTTCGCCATGACCGACGTGCCCCGCGACGCCTATTACGCCGACGCCGTCAACTGGGCCATGGTCAACGGCATTACCAACGGCAAAACGGTCAAGACGTTCGCCCCGGGCGATACCTGTACGCGGGCGCAGGTGGTCACGTTCCTGTGGCGCGCCGCCGGGGAGCCGGAGCCGGTCTCGAATGACAATCCCTTTACGGACGTAGCCGAGAACGCGTACTACCGGAAAGCGGTCTTATGGGCCGTGGAACAGGGAATCACCAACGGCACGAGCGCGACAAAGTTCTCGCCGGACAAGACGTGCAGTCTCGCGCACATCTTAACCTTCCTGTGGCGCGACAAAAACTCGCCGGATGTCGACTACCACGGCGCGTTGACCACGCGTTACGCGTCCCACTGGGCCGCGGGCGCGATTCGCTGGGCGGAAGGTACCTATATGCTGGGCGAAACGGCGGACGGTTTCCGGCCTGACGCCGACTGCTCTCGCGCCAACGCCGTGTATTATCTCTATCACTGTTCCGTGGATACGCGGGTAGCCATGAGCGCGGAACGCTTCGAGGGCGTGCAGGAAGTCACGTTCTCCGATACGGTCTACCACGCCGCGACGGTCTCCGGATTCGTCAGCGCGACAATGGCGTTGATTCAGCAGTACGAGGACATGTCGCCGGACGATTTGGACGACGATAATCTGTACGCGTCGGGGCGGCTGATTGTCAATTCCAGCGAAACGTTGCCGGATTTGACCGACTACAACGCGGCGCAAGTCGTGGCCGGACGCGACGGGCATTACATCGTACAGTTCACCAGCGCCGACGACGCGGAATCCTGCGCGGCGTATCTGGAGACGCTGTCGTATGTGGACTACGCCGAGCCGGACGTTATCATGAAAGCCTTTGAGGAGGTTTCGGACGCGTCCGCCGTAACCGCGCTGTCATGGGGGGCCGCCGCGATTGGCGCCGACGTTTATTCCGCCGATTTGCTCAAACGGGGCGTCAATACGGAACTGACCGTCGCGGTCGTGGATACGGGCATTGACCCCGCCCATCCGCACGTGAAGGACAGGCTTGTGAAGGGCTATGACTTCGTCAAGGGCGACGATACGGCCCGCGACGGGAACGGACACGGCACCCACGTCGCCGGAACGATTATCGACTGTACCCCCGGGCTGGACATTAAGATTATGCCTATCCGCGTACTGGACAACGACGGGAGCGGCTATGATTCGGCAATCGCGCAGGGCATTCGTTACGCCGTTGACCACGGCGCGAAAGTTATCAACTTAAGTCTGGGCGGCGCGCACAGTAACTATATGGACAGCGCGGTGAATTACGCGTTATCGAAAAGCGTGACGGTCGTCGCCGCCGCCGGCAATGAGGGCATTAACGCGGCGTCCTCGTGTCCGGCGCATATTGAGAAGTGCATTACGGTCGCGGCGGTGGACAAGGCGCAAAAGCGGGCGTCGTTCTCCAACTACGGCGACATGCTCGACATCTCCGCGCCGGGCGTGGAAATCCGGAGCAGCGTACCGGGCGGGGAGTACAACACGTACAGCGGTACGTCCATGGCCGCGCCGCACGTGTCCGCCGCCGCCGCGCTGGTACTGTGCGGACAGAGCCGGGAGTTGTTGCCGTCCATCGTGGAAAAGAAGCTCAAGGACGCCGCGACGCCTCTGGGAGACGCGAACCAGTACGGCGCGGGAATGCTGAATCTGTCGGGATTCGTCACGCCTGAGACGCCGGACAATAACGGGAATCCTCCGGGAACGCCTAATTCCGGAACCGCGCCGGGAACGCCTAATTCCGGAAGCGCGCCGGGAACGCCGAACAACGGAAACGCGCCGGGAACGTCTGACGACGGAAATACGCCGACGGATTCCGGGAACAGTCAAAACCCGGCGACGCCTCCCGCGCCCGTCGCCTATACCATTACGCTCAACGCCAATGGCGGAAGCGTCAGCCCGTCCGTTTTCACGGTCAAGCCGGGCGACGCCTACGGGACGTTCCCGACGCCCTCCCGCCCGGCTTACGCCTTCGACGGCTGGTATACCGCGCCGTCGGGCGGCCTGCGCGTCTCCTCCGCCGATAAGCCCGCCCATACGCTCACGCTCTACGCCCACTGGACGCTGATACCCGTCACGTATACGGTCACGCTGAACCCGAACGGCGGAAGCGTCAGCCCGACAAGCCTTTCCGTGAAGGGCGGCGCGTCCTACGGGACGTTGCCCACGCCCGTGCGCGACGGTTACGCCTTCGACGGCTGGCATACGTTGCCGTCCGGCGGTACGCCTGTCGCCGCTACGGACAAGCCCGCGCATTCGCTGACGCTCTATGCCCATTGGAAAACGCCCGAACCCGCGGAACCTGAGCAAATGTCCGGGAAGTGCGGCGCGAATCTGACGTGGACGCTCGACGCCTCCGGCGCGCTGACGGTTTCCGGGCAAGGCTCCATGGACAACTACGACACCGGCTCCGGGTCGGCGTGGGCGCAGTACCGCGACAAAATCCGTCTCCTGCGCGTGGAAAAGGGCGTGACCAGTATTGGCTCGTCGGCCTTTGAGGGTTGCTCGAACCTGACTTCCGTCACCCTGCCGGACAGTCTGGAAAGTATCGGCATGTCGGCGTTCTCCAACTGCGCCAAACTCGCCGCGCTGACCATCTCCGGGAGCGTAACGCGGATTGGCATGTCCGCCTTCGCCAACTGTCCCGCGCTGTCGGAACTGACCGTCTCCGGGAGCGTGGACAGCGTGGGAATGTCCGCGTTCGCCAACTGTTCCGGACTGCGTTCCGTGCGCTTCTCCGGGAGTTTGACGGAAATCGGCATGTCGGCGTTCGCCAACTGCGCCAATCTGTCCGCGCTCTACCTCCCCGCTGATTTGCGCACGATTGGCATGTCCGCCTTCGCCAACTGCGCCAAACTTACCGATATTTATTACGCCGGAAGTTTCCTGCAATGGGCCTTGGTCGGCTTGGGCCTCAACGCCCTTCCCTATACCGCCTCCGTACACTACGGAACCTGAAAATTTCCCCCTGTTCCGCTTCCTCTCAAGGACGGGACAGGGGGCCGCGCTTTCCGCTTCCTCTCAAGGCCGCGCTTTCCGCGTTCGGGGTATAATCGCCGGAAAATAGCGCATATTCTGTAACGTAAGGAGGCGACGAGGCTTGAAGGATGAAAAATGGAAAACGTATCTCGGTTGGATACTGTTCACGGAGGCGGTCGGGGGGCTGTCTGGCTGGCTGACGCGTGACGGGACGAAATACTTTAACGAATTTGTGCGCAAACCGCCCCTTTCGCCGCCGGGGATTGTGTTCCCCGTCGTCTGGGCGGTTCTCTACCTGCTGATGGGTATCGGCGCGGCGCGGGTGTATCTGTCGCCGGTATCGCGGGCGCGTTCGCGGAGCTTGTATCTGTATCTGGTTCAACTGGCGTTCAACTTCTGCTGGAGTTTGATTTTCTTCAATTTCCGCGCCTACGGCTTCGCGCTGTTATGGCTCGCCGCGCTGTGGTTGCTCATACTGGGCATGGTGACGGCGTTTGGCGAGGTCGATTCGCTGGCGTCGCGCTTACAGATTCCGTATTTGCTGTGGGTGTCGTTCGCGGCGTACCTCAACGCAGGCGTGTGGATTCTCAACCGCTGAAAAGAAAATCGGGGGCCGTCACGCAAACGCTTGACAGTCCCCGGTTGTTTTATACGACAATATCGTATTTCACAATCTCGCGGAAGCGGCATTGCCCGCCCTCGCTGAAAAACTCGATTCCGGTATCGGACGCAATATCGGGATAGACGTTGCCCGTCATGGTACGCTTTCCGCCGTCAATAAAGACTTCCAGCGAACATACGTCTAAATACAAATCCAGCTCGACGGATTCCCGCTGTCCGACTTCGCAGTAACGGACATTGACATCCTTTTCGCGTCCCTCGAACGCTACGCCCGAATTGGCGCGGTTAAAGACAATAACGCCCTCGGCGCGGTCATAGTAGAGCAAGGTTTCGTGCGCGGCGCCCTTGAAGAGTTTCAGTCCGGCCTTGGACGCCGTCCCCGGCTCTAAGGTAACATGTAACTCGATAACGTTTCCGGCGACGCCGTCCACGGCTGCCGATTCGTTCTCCACCGTCAGCGCGTCGCGGGAGACCTTATTTTTACGGTAGCGTTCAATTTCCCGCACGGGCGTTTGTATCAGATTCCCGTCGACAACGGTCAGCTCGCGGGGGAGCGTGTAGGTGCCCGCCCAGCCTTCCGGACGCGTCGGGAAATTGCGGTCCCACATCTCTTTCCACGCTATCATAATCACGCGGTCGTCGGGCATACGGAGCGTCTGCGCGGCGTAGAAGTCGAAACCGCTGTCGACTTCCTCAATTTTGCGCATGACAAACTGTCCGGTCTCGAAATTCAAGTGGCCCAGCATGTACAGTCCGGAATGGATGTTCTGGTAACGGCGTCCCATGGGCGGGAGGTTCTGCGGACTGGACAATAACACTTCCTCTCCGTTGACCGTGAAGTAGTCCGGGCACTCGTAGACGCCGTTCAGACAGTAGTACGCGAGACTGTATTCCGGCTGTTCGCAAATCAGCTTTCCGACGTATTCCCAGTGGTACAGGTCGGGACTTTTCAGCAGTACCATATTGCCAAAGCCGGTTTTATCGGGTTCGGCGGACGACGCGGGCGGCTCGTAATAGGAATGCGCGGGAAGCGGTTTCTCCGGCGTCTTGACAAAGCCCTCGTTGGGGTCGGCGGCGGCCTCTTCGCGTGTCAGTACCCGCGCCCCCGCTATCAGGTAATAGGAATCGCCCTTCCTGAACATGCGCGGGTCGCGGAAGTCCGTCCGGGACACCTCCGGATTCAGCATGTCCGCCGTCAGGATGGGGTTGTTGGGGTCTTTCGTGAAGCGTACCCCGTCCTCGGAGACCGCCATGCACTGCCGTTGCAGTTCCGGTTGCGCCGCCGTGTACATCAGATACAGCTTGCCGTCCTTCTCAATCGTGGAGCCGGAACAACAGCCGCAGATGACCTCATAATCTTGGTCGGGTACGAGCGTAATGGGAAGATTCTCCCAGCGGATAAAGTCCTCGGTCGTGAAGTGGCCCCAGTGCATGGTGCCCCACTCGGGTTTGTGCGGGTAGTGCTGATAGAATAAGTGCGCCTTGCCGCCGTAGAAGATGGTGCCGTTCGGGTCGTTCGCCCAGCCGGAGGGCACGCTCGCGTGATAGACCGGCCTGTAGCTCTGCGTCATGATGACATAATCCCCTTTCTCCCCTGTGCGCGTTCGCCGCGTCTTCGAGACGGCCCACAGTATACCATAAAATTCCCCCCCTGTCGAGAGAAATTATTGTACCTTTCGGCGCGGCGCGTACAGGAATCGGCGCGACGCGGAAGAAAGCCGCCGCGTCCTGTGACGGAAGCGGCGGTTTGTACGCTTATACGATTTCAAACGCGTCGGGCGGGAACAGATAATCCTCCCCAATCTCCGTCATGATACGGTACCAGCCCTTTTCCACGGAGATGACGCTGTAAATTTTCCCCTGTTTCAGGGCGACGAGGTCTTTGCCAACGTATTTGACTTTCAATCTAACCACCTCTTTACAAACATTTCCCGCTTTCCTATGCGTTCGCACTGCATCCAATGGAGTTCGGCGGGGCGCGTCCCTTCCGGCGTGTCGACCAAGCCGCGCCCTTTGACGTGTTGCCAGCTTTCCGCGTTTCCGCCGTAACGCTTCGCGTATTTGTCGGCGTTGCGGAACGAAACCCTTGTCCCCTTGCCCGCGAATACCTGAATATCCTGTAACCTGCTTCCTTCCGAAAGATGATAGATGTCTCCGGTCTGCAAGTCCATCACGTCGTAATTTTTCGCCTTGGCCCCTACGGAACGGCCTATGCTCTCGTCGGGCAGTATCAGTATTTCAGGCTTCACGTCTTTCACGCTCCTTAGTACGCATTATAGCGCCTTTCACGGGATTTGCAAGCCTGATTTTCGGCGCGGAACGCGGGATACCGGGGCGCGGCGCTTGCGTTTTGGCGGAAACTGTGGTATGCTGACGCTTACGGGAAGGGGGCGTCGGAGTATGGCGGACGTGTTCATCAGTTATCACGTGGCGAGCGCGAAGGCGACGGTTGCGCGAATCGCCGCGGAGCTGGAACGGCGCGGAATCAGTTGCTGGCATTCGGAGACGGGCGTCGCGGGCGGCGAGGATTTCGCCCGTACCGTGCCGCCGCAAATCGACGCCTGCAAGGTGTTTCTCCTGATCATCGACGGCGGCGCGGCGGATTCGCCCCACGTGGAGAACGAATTAGGCCTTGCGTTCAAGCGCAAGCGGGAACTTACGATTCTGCCGTTTCGCGTGGAGCAATGCGCGTTGAGCGACTGGATGAGATACTATCTGGTGCACACGCAAATCATGAGCGACCGCGAAAAGCTCATAGAACGCATTGCGAAACTTGTCAAGCCGTCGCCCCGCGTGACGCCGCCCGCGCCGCCGCCCCGCGTGACGCCGATGCCGCCCGTGCGATGGACGCTGCCCCGCGTTACGCCGCCGCAAAGCGTACTATGGACGCCGTCCGCCGCGACACGCGAAACGCTTTCCGCCGGATGGTCTCACACGGTAGGACTGCGCAAGGACGGAACGGTTGTCGCCGTGGGCTGGAATAATAAAGGCCAATGTGACGTGACGGCATGGCGGGACATTGTAGCGTTCGCCGCCGGACGCTATCACACGGTAGGACTGCGCAAAGACGACACGGTTGTCGCGGCAGGCAATAACGAGTACGGGGAATGTAACATGACAGCGTGGCGGGACATTGCGGCGGTCTCCGTCGGTAGTTGGCATACGGTAGGACTGCACAAGGACGGGACAGTTGTCGCTGTAGGCCGAAATGATGAAGGCCAATGTAACGTGACGGCGTGGCGCGATATTGTCGCGGTCTCTGCTGGCAGGTCACATACGGTAGGACTGCGCAAGAATGGCTCGGTTGTCGCCGTGGGCGATAACGATTGTGGGCAATGTAACGTAACGGCGTGGCGGAACATTGAGGCGGTTTCCGCCGGATGGGGTCACACGGTGGGACTGCGCAAGGACGGGACGGTTGTTGCTGTAGGTGATAATGCTTACGGAAAATGTGACGTGACAGCGTGGCGGGACATTGCGGCGGTCTTCGCTGGATTTGTTCACACGGTGGGACTGCGCAAAGACGACACGGTTGTCGCTGTAGGCCGGAATGATGACGGCCAATGTAACGTGACGGCATGGCGCGGTATTGTCTCGGTCTCCGCTGGCTCATATCACACGGTGGGACTGCGCAAGGACGGGACGGTTGTTGCCGTAGGCGATAACATTTTTGGTCAATGCGACGTGAAGAACTGGCGCGACATTCAGTTACCGTGAGGCGGCGGAAACTTGCCCTCATCCGGCGCTGCGCGCCACCTTCCCCCGTAGACGGGGGAAGGGTAAAACTATAGCGGAATCTTTGAATCCGTGCGGAATTGCGAAGTTTCCGCAAAGATTCCGCGTTGTTGTTACGATTTCGCTGTCAAGTCTACCCTTCCCCCGGAACGGGGGAAGGTGTCACGCAGTGACGGATGAGGGCGAATTTCATCCCGCGCCGGATGAGGACGAAAACCGTAATTTGCCGAGGAACTCTTTACACGTATAAACGGCGTCGGCGAACATTCGCGCTTGACGGATTCGCGCCGATGGTATACTATATACGGCGGCGGAACGCGTCCGGCGCGACGCCCAAAGCGATTTTGTGAAGGAAGGGAATACGCGTAATGGCTACCGAATGCGCAAACAACTGTTCGACCTGCGGTCAGGACTGCGCCCAGCGTACCGCGCCGCAGAGTATGTTAAAGGAACTCAGCCCCGAGGCGCGGGTTGAGAAAGTATACGGCGTCGTATCCGGCAAGGGCGGCGTGGGAAAATCCATGGTGACAAGTCAGCTTGCGGTCATGGCGCGGCGCCGGGGCTACAAAGTCGGCATTATGGACGCCGATATTACGGGTCCGTCGATTCCGAAGGCGTTCGGGACGAAAGACGAGGTTTTCGGCTCCGCCGACGGAAAATTAATGCCCGTCAGTACGCGCACGGGCATTCAAATTATGTCGGTGAATCTGCTGTTGCCCAACGAGACCGACCCCGTACTCTGGCGCGGCCCGATTATCTCCGGCATGGTGCAGCAGTTCTGGACGGATGTCATGTGGGACTGCGATTATCTGTTCGTGGACATGCCGCCGGGTACGGGCGACGTGTCGCTGTCGGTGTTCCAGTCGATACCGCTGGACGGACTTTTTATCGTGGCGTCGCCGCAAGAGCTGGTGTCCATGGTGGTGGAAAAGGCCGTCAAAATGGCGGAGATGATGGAAGTCCCGATTGTGGGCCTTATCGAGAATATGAGCTATGTTACCTGTCCGGACTGCGGAAAGAAAATCCACTTATTCGGAGAGGGGAAAACGTCGGAAGCGGCGGCGCGGCATGAGCTGTCCGTACTGGCGGAAATGCCTATCGACCCCGCGCTCGCGTCGCTTATGGACAAGGGCGACATCGAATCGTTCGAGGGCGACTGGCTCGAAAACGCTTTGAACGCTATCGACCCGCAGTAAGGCGGTAAACCGCGCTGTATGCTCTACGGCGCGGATTTTCGTTGTCCGGCGTAAAGATTGCGCGGAAAAGGCGTATAAATTCGTTGAAAAACACGATTGCAAAACGGCGCGGAATCGCGGATAATTAGGAAAATCTTTTTATATTACGAAACGGAGGGTTTCACAATGTCAAACAATGTCCGTCCCGAGAGCATGGAGCGTATCACGACGCCCGAACTGGCGGAAGCGTTCATCACGGAGCAAACGCGTCTGCTCAAGGAGCGTATCGGCGACAAACAGGTACTATTAGCCTTATCCGGCGGCGTGGATTCCTCCGTCGTGGCGGCGTTACTCATCCGCGCCGTCGGGCGTCAACTGGTCTGCGTGCACGTCAACCACGGCCTGTTGCGCAAGGGAGAGCCGGAACAGGTCATCCGCGTGTTCCGCGACGAGATGAACGCCAACCTGATTTATGTCGACGCCGTTGACCGCTTTCTCGATAAGCTCGCGGGCGTGTCCGACCCGGAGACGAAGCGTAAGATTATCGGCGCGGAGTTTATCCGCGTCTTTGAGGAGGAGGCGCGCAAGCTCGACGGTATCGCCTTTCTCGCGCAGGGCACCATTTACCCCGACATCCTCGAAAGCGGCCCGGTCAAGGCCCATCATAACGTCGGCGGACTGCCCGACGATTTGCGCTTTGAACTTGTGGAGCCGTTGAAGTTCCTGTTTAAAGACGAAGTGCGCGTGGTGGGCAAGGCGTTAGGTCTCCCCGATTCCATGACGTACCGTCAGCCGTTCCCGGGGCCGGGCTTAGGCGTGCGCTGTCTGGGCGCGATTACCCGTGACCGTCTGGAAGCCCTCCGCGAAGCCGACGCCATCTTACGCGAAGAGTTCGCCGCCGCCGGATTAGCCGGGAAAGTATGGCAGTATTTCGCCATTGTGCCCGACATCAAATCCACGGGCGTCAAGGACGGCAAGCGTACCTTTGACTGGCCCGTGATACTCCGCGCCGTCAATACCCGCGACGCCATGACCGCGACGGTAGAGGAACTCCCGTGGCCGCTGTTGCGTAAGCTCACGGCGCGCATTACGTCGGAAGTGGCGGGCGTCAATCGCGTGCTCTACGACCTCACCCCGAAGCCCTCCGGGACGATTGAGTGGGAGTAAGTAACGCGCCGTCAAGAATGGCTCAACCAAGCGGTTTTGCGGGCTTTGGCTTGGGGGTTTGATAGCATTTTGATAGCAAAAATTCTTGACGCCCTTATTTTTCCTGACCAAAAGTGTCGGGTGGCTTGCAAGTTAGGCGTTTTTTAGCGATTTTCGTTACAACAGAAGCAGTCCCGTCACGTCGGCGGGACTGCCCTTTTTTCGCAAACACCTCACGGTAATTGAATGTCGCGCCAATCAGACACGTTGCATTGACCGTACTCATTATTGCCCACAGCGACAACTGTGCCATCCTTACGCAGTCCTACCGTGTAGTCGTCATCTCCGGCAGAGACTGCCGCAATATCGCGCCACTCCGACACATCGCATTGTCCGTATTCATTATATCCCACAGCCACAACTGTGCCGTCCTTGCGCAGTCCTACTGTATGATTACCCCCAGCGGAGATTGCCGTAATGTCCTGCCAATCCGTTACGCCACATTGACCTTGTTTGTTAAAACCCGTAGCGACAACCGTGCCATCCCTATGCAGTCCAACCGTGTGTCCAAATCCAGCGGAGACTGCTACAATGTCTCGCCAATCTGACACGTCGCATTGTCCGTATTGATTCCGACCCGTAGCGACAACCGTGCCATTTTTGCATAATCCCACCGTGTGATGACTTCCAGCGGAGACTGCCGCAATGTCCCGCCAATCTGACACGTTGCATTGTCCATGATCATTATAGCCTACAGTGACAACCGTACCGTCCTTGTGCAGTCCCACTATATGATGCCATCCGGTTGAAACTGTCGCAATATCACGCCAATCCGTCACAAGACCATTATACTGAGCCATATGCGTATAACCTACAGTGACAACTGTGCCGTCAACGCACAATCCAACGGTGTAGAGATGTATTGCGGAAACCTCCACAATATCCCGCCAATCGGTCGTGTCACATTGACCTTGCTTGTTAAAACCCGTAGCGATAACCGTACCATCCGTACGCAGTCCCACTGTGTGGTTTTCTCCGGCAGAGATAGTTTTATGAACCCATCGAGTGGATATTTCCTCCTCTACAATAGCTTCCATTTCCACGCTCGTTTCCTCTTTTGCACTAATATTTACTTCTACGTCAACTTCTGGCGCGTTGGTTTCAGTTTTCCCAGAACTTTCAGTGTTTTGCGGTGAAAAACGCTGATGTTCCTGATAAAACCCATAAAGCTCCCGTCCCGCCAAGAACAGTATCACACAAAGCAGTCCCGCGCCTATAGATATAAGCCAGCGCCGTTTAGTTTCCGGAGAACTGTCCTGAATCAAAGCGGCGATAATCGTTCCCAACGCTCCGATAATCCCTGCAATGATTTCGTCGCTCATATGTACGCCTCCTCCCATGTTCGACAGCATATCACAGTTTCCGAGGAAACGCAAGCGGAAAACGCCCTGAAAGACGCGAAACTGTTCCGGCGTCACGCGCAACATTTGCGGAGCGCGAGACCACTCAATAACATGACCGAACTTTCCAAGCCGTACCTGCTTCTGAAAGCGGATTGTTTGGACGCAAACCCGTTCGACCTGAACACCCCTGCGGGGATTGTTGACCTTACGACAGGGATGCTCCGTCCCCACGACCGCAAGGCATACTGTAGCCGGATTACAAACGCCAGTCCGGGCGAAAAGGGCGCGGAAATGTGGGAAAAGTTCCTCAATACCGTCACTTGCGGGGACGGAAGCGTCCAAGGCTTCCTGCAAATGGTCGCGGGAATGGCTCTCATTGGGGCTGTATACCAAGAGGGCATTTTGATTGCCTACGGCGGCGGTCGGAACGGCAAAAGCACGTTTTTTAACGCGTTAGGCGAGGTTCTGGGCGATTATTCCGGGAGCATGGACATCCGGACGCTGACCATCGAAAAAGCGAACAGGGGTGCGTCGTTGGCGACGTTGCGCGGGAAACGTCTGGTCATCACAGGGGAGTTGGAGGAACATCAGCGGCTGTCCGTTTCCGTGTTGAAGCAACTTGGCAGTACCGACAAATTGAATATCGAAGAGAAGTACAAACAGCCCGAAAGCGTCCGGCAAAGCCATACTTTGGTACTGTTCACGAACCATCTCCCCCGCGTCGGCTCTACGGACAACGGCACATGGCGACGCCTGACCGTTGTTCCTTTTCAAGCCGTGATTTCGGAGAGAAATGGCGTACAGAACTACGCTGAGGTTTTGGCGCGGGACGCTGGCCAAGCAATTCTGTCGTGGGCGATTGAGGGCGCGGGAAACTTCATCCGCAACGGCTGTAAGCTGGATATTCCGGACGCCGTGGAGGAAGCGACGGACGCCTACCGTCAGCGGGAGGACTGGCTGAACAGCTTCTTGGAGGAACGCTGTGTCCGGGACGAAAACGCCCGCACTGCGGCAAGGGCGTTGTACATGGAGTACCGCTCTTGGGCGTCGGATTCCGGCGAGTTCATCCGAAGGGAGAATGACTTCTCGGCGGCGATGGAGGGAATGGGCTTCCGAAAGGTAAAAATCTCTGGGAAGCCCACTTACAAGGGTATCTCTATAGACACTGACACTCTTCTTTCCAGAGTATCCTGATAAGAGGTAGGGAGTTTAGGTGGGGTCAGGTGGGGTCTAAAAACCAAAGTTTCACAAAACGAAGCGGAGTATGTTTTGCAAAAAGTATGGTTCCAGACCCTACCAGACACCACCTGACGGAATCGCCTCTCTATGAATATGGAGAGCAGGCTGAGGAAAAAGAAATCATTTGTTCTTTTCTCTGCCTGTCCCTGATTCCGAAGAAGATGTAGAGTTTAGGACTTGCGAAAAAATAATCTTTGCAACTATGGCTTTGGTTGATAATGTGGTATAATGAAAAGAAAAAGCAAAGGAATGAGCGGAAATGAACCGGAAACTGTTTGACAGCCTGAACGAAAAGCAACAGCGCCTGTA
>JAFSOM010000479.1 GCA_017447005.1 Oscillibacter sp. | reverse complement strand
GTCTCTCGCGTCGGCGTTCTGCAACTGCGAATTGCGCAAGTCCGACAGTAACCGGTGTTCGTCGCTGTCCATGACCTGTTTCGTGGAAAATACGATGTCCAGCAGGTTTTTGCCCAGACTGCCCGTGAGCGTCTTTTTCAGCCGCGCCAGATACAGTTCCACTTCCTCTTCCGGCATAAGTCCAAGGGACGTGTCCAGATACGACACGATTTCCCGGTTTCCGTTGACGTAACAGCCGTAAATGCGGCTGATTGCGTTCCGTTCCGGACGGAACCGCCGCCGCAGTTCGCTGACTTCCTTTAGATTCATCTGTTTTTCTCCTCCTTATTCGCGGCGCTTGCCGGGCCATTATAACAGATTCCGCGCCGCGAATCAAGAAGGAACTGCTCGAAGCGCCGGATGGAATCTTACCCGGAACAGATACGGGAGAGAGCCACGGAATATTTGTCATCACGGGGCAAGTCGTTCACGGTGAACGCGTTTTTATAGAGCATTTTTTCGCGTCGGCGCGGAAAATCACGACTGCTTTTTCAAGTACATCGTTCCGTCCGCGCAAATGCAGCACTCCGTCGGCTGTTCCACAGAATGCAGAATGCCGTGAAGTTTGTCTTTGAGTTCCTTTCCGTCGCTTTCCATCAGACGCGCCGTTACCTCGTCAACTTTTTGAATGCGCCCATTCAACTTCTCGTAATCCGCCTTCCACATGCTTTTTCGCTTGTGTTCCAGCGTCGTTTTCAGAGAATTGAAGTCGGCGATGAGCTGTTTTTCATACTTGTTGTCGATGTAATTGCCGATTTCGTCCTCTACATACTTCAAATAAGCGGGGTCATAGTTCCGGGCGTAGTAGACTTCCAGCAGATTTGCGGTCATATAGAGCTGAATCGCAAATTCCAGACACTGGTGAGCTTGCAAGGCCTTATCGACCGCGCCTTCCACGTCCGGCAACTTGTCCGAAAGTTTCTGGTGTACGGTGGAATTTAAATCCGCCAGATAAAATTCAATGTCCTGAATCGCGGTTTTCCGCGCCGATTGAAGGCTTTGAATCGTCGCGGCGCGTTGTTCGCTATGCTCCATAATCGAACGGAAATTCGCGTGGGCATACTGTACAAAATTGATTTCCGACAAAAGCTCGGCTTTCTTGTCGCCATAGAGAAACTCCAGAATCTTGTCAATTTTCTGGTTAATCATCGTCAGTTTGCGGTTGATTTCCGTCAGGAAAAACTGGCAGGTGATAATGGACATCAGCGTGAACGCGTTCAACATCAGCGCCTGCGGCCCCATAGAGAGGAAACGCGCATGACCGGCGAATTTCCCGCCCTCGCCGCGCACCATGCCCATATAGCCCAAGCCATCCTTAAACGGAATCAGCTCATGCGGCAAGCCGTCGGGCCATTTCACGACGTAAAAGGCGTTCTTCATCGCTTCCGCCGACGCCATGGACGGAATCGCTTGATAAAAAGCGGAAATTTGCGCCTTTTGCGTATCGGAAAGCCGCATATTCTCATATTGCGGCATCAACTCCGGCGGCGCGGGGTACTCATAGGGGAGAATCTGACAGACTTTTCCGCCCAAGTCTAACTTGTCTCCAAATTGAAAATGAACGTCCTGTTCTTTGTTCATTGCGTCATTGCTCATGGGAAGCTCCTTTCTTGCGGAACGCGAAAAGCGATTGCAAATTCTATGCCATAAGTTGTAGAAAAACATAAACACAAACTCCCATTTCGTCAGCAGTTACCCGTGTAGACATAGGACAGATGTTTTCGGGCGACATCGGCGAGGCGATATACGGTCTCCACGGGCGTGGGGGACTTGTCCGCCATACGGTAGCGCGGGAAAAAGCGCGACACGTGCAGCGGTATCGACGGATTCACCGACGCAAGCCAATTCGATAACGCGTCCATTTCCGCCATGCTGTCATTTTCGCCCGTGACGACCAGCGTGGTCACCTCTACGTGACAGCCCATCTCCGCCGCGATTGCGATTGACCGCTTGACCGTCTCCAAGTCGCCGCCTAATCTATGGTACCATTCCGCCGTGAAGCCTTTCAAGTCCAGATTCACGGCGTCCAGCAACGGCAAAAGCTCCCGCCACGGCGTTTCCTCTATCGTCCCGTTCGACACCAAGACGTTGCGCATACCGCGTTCGCGGATACGTTCGGCGCAGTCGCGGACGTACTCGTAACCAATCAGCGGCTCGTTGTACGTATACGCCGCGCCGATGTTGCCCATAGGCCGCAGACGTTCCGCCTGTTCCGCGAAAGCGTCCGGCGATAAATATAAGGCCTCCGTATCTTCCGCGCCCGTCATGGAAATTTCGTGGTTCTGGCAGAACGGACAGCGCAAGTTGCACCCGTAAGCGCCCACGGACAGGACTTTGCTTCCCGGATGAAACCGCCGCAACGGTTTCTTTTCGATGGGGTCAAGCGCAAGGGAACTGACTTTCCCGTAGTTCAGCGATACCACAACGCCGCCGCGATTCCCACGCGCCCGACAGTAACCCGTCTGTCCCTCCTCCAGCGCGCAGTGATGAAAACACAGTTCGCACGTCGCTTTCACGTCCGCGCCTCCTTCTCTAACGCTCTAATGCGAAATCCTGTCCGACGCGGAATCCGCCGGACAGGGACAATTTTTTTACGTATGCCGCACGACTTCAAAGCGTTCTAGTTCGTAAGGCTCCCGGGAACCGATACTTCCTTTGCGGCGGGCGATGTCAATCTGTTGCTCCACGGTATCCACGCCGTCGAGGTCGGGCAGAAGCAGTCCGCGCCGCGCCCCGAAACGGACGATAACCCCGTAGCGCTTTACGTCCAGTTCCGCCGCCGACGCGACAGGCTCCGGCGTTCCCAATACGTCCACGCTGTATTCCAGCTTGTCCAGTTCCGATTCCTTCAGCGGCGGAAAACGCGGGTCGCTTGTCCCGGCGGATACCGCGTTTTGGATAATCTCCCACGCCACGGAATCCGTCGTCGGGGCGGTCGTGCCGATACAGCCGCGCAAATGTTCGCGGATGTGCAGGGATACGAACGCGCCCGCCCGACGTTTTGTCATTTCCTCGGGCAATCCGTCCGGCAAGGCGTCCAGCGGCTTTCCCGTGCGTACATACGTTTCCAGCGAGCGCCGCGCCAATTGCACCCACGGGTCTTCAGACGCCTTCCGCCGCGCCAGACGCTCCCGCTCCGCGTCCTCGTAGCGTTCCGCGTAACGCCGGTTTTCATCGGGGCCTGTCACCGTAAAGATTGCGATTCCGTAACCCACGCCGAACTTGTCCTCATGGCACAGAAATTCGGGCTTGACGCCCAAGCCGTCCAGCGCGCCCGCCATTATCTGGAAGGAACGTAAGCCGCATTCCGCCGCCCGTTCGCACATGGACGGCTCCAGCGTCAGAAAGCGCAGGAAGTCGCCGGATTTCATCGCTTCCGTGACGGCCTCATCGAATACGGGGCCTTCCGGCGCGTATCCGTAAGGCCCGTCGTCGCGCAGTTTATGCGACAAATCACCGCTCGCCACGTACACGGCGCGGCGGTTGAGCTTCTCCACGCTCCGGGCGATACATTGCCCAAGCCGGTAATGCGTCAGCGGCGACATGCCCGATAAGCCTACCCGCACGACGGGGACGTTTACGCCCGCCTCCCGCAGAAAGTAGAGTGGTATAAAACTCCCATGGTCTAAGGAGGCGTCGCGCTCGCCGCTCGTACCCGCCCGGACGCCCGCCGCTTCCGCCTGCTCGATGATTTCCCGGCGGAGTTCGATGCCATATTCCATATCCAGCCGCGTGTCCGGCGCGCCGAATTGCGCCATATTCCCCCGCGTCCGTTTTCCCGGCGGAATATGGAGATAGTCCGCGTACATCACGATATGCGGAGAGGACAGAATCAAAACTTCCGGTTTCCAATCCGCTATCCGTTGCGCGGCGGCGCGGTACGCGTCCGTTACGTTTTGAATCTCCCGTTCCCGTCCGCGTCCCACCGTCGGCAGAATCACCGGAGGATGAGGGACTATCACGGCCCCAACGAATGACATTACAATCGCCCCTTTCGGAAATTTTTAAAAAATAATCCCGGAAACCTCTTTACGATTTTCTTGCGATATGTTATGATATAGTTGTTAGGATAGCGGAAATTTGGCTTCGTTTCAACGCGGGATTTTCAAAAATCCGCCGGATTTCACGGAAAAACGCGAAAATTGGCGAAAAAATATCCGTTTAAAAAAATGGAAGCGCGTAAAGCGGGCCTGAACCGTAACATGTTTTGACCGGAAAGGCAAACAGATTGGAAATGGAGGCGGCGACATGCGGAGGATTTTGTGCTATGGAGATTCCAATACTTTTGGCTATGACCCCCATTCGTACTGGGGCGGCCCTTATCCCGACGACGTGCGCTGGACCGGGATTTTGCAGTCAAACGGCTGGGACGTTCTGAACTGTGGACAGAACGGACGGGAAATTCCGTGCGCCGACGGCGAGCTGTACGCCGTGGAACGGCTCCTCTCCGCCGCGATGCCCGTGGACATTGTCACGGTTCTGCTCGGCTCCAATGACTTCCTGAACCATCCGCACTTTACGGCGGAGGATGTCTCCGCACGGATGAAACTGCTGTTGGAACGCATTCTGAAAAGTAACTGGGAAGTGCAAATTCTCCTGATTGCGCCGCCGCCCCTGCGTAACGGAGAATGGATACCCGACGCCCGTATTTTGACGGAATCGGTACGCCTCGCGCCCTGCTACCGCACGCTCGCCGAAAAACTGGGCGTGGCGTTCGCCGACGCCGGGACTTGGGATGTCACGCTTGATTTCGACGGCGTGCACTTCCGCCCGGAGGGACACGCCGCCTTTGCGAAACGTCTCATGGAGACGCTCGACGCCTTGCCGGAAAATCCCGTCCGGATACCGTAACGCCGCAACCCGTCAGACGCTTTCCGCGTCCCGGGGCGTTATCCTCAGACGTTTTCCGCGTCCCTGACCGTTATGGCGTTGACCGGGCACCCGTTGCGGGCGTCCTGCACCCGGTAACGCGTCCGCTTGTCCGGCGCCGCGTACACGCTCGACGCCCTCCCCACGATACGGAACACTTCCGGCGCGGCGTAGGCGCACATCCCGCACCCGATACATTTCTTTGCGTCCACTGTCACGGTCATACGCGTTTCCCCCTGTTCGACGTTTTCCCGCATTTCGCCATATCTCGGATGTGTTTATGGTTAGCGTAAAAAATTTGCGGGACGTTTATTTGGAAAAAATGTGGAATCCATGCGCTTATCATACTACTCATTTGGTTTTTACGCAAGATTTATTTTCAGATTGCGGCTCTTAAATCATGAGGCAAAGCGCCGATGAGGCGTAAACGCGCAAGCGCGGAACGTCATTCCGTTGCGCCAGCCCGATGGGCATGCCTTACGCTTCTGACGTTGAGCGACGACAAGGTTATTCTCTATCCGTTACCTTTCCCGCCCATAAAATTCGGAGAAGTTTTTAAAGCCGCCCGTCGCCGCTTTGCCAATCCCAGCCGATTTCTTTGACCTCGTCGTATTTTTCCAGACCCATCGCCCGGATTTTTTTGAAAAATCCGGCTTCTTTTTATTTTTGAAAATAGCGATGGAGACCGCTTCCGGAGCCGTATTCTTTCGGAAAGGCTCTCCATTGATAACCTGTCCACAAGACATACAGGACGCCGTGCGGACGGAGTGCGAAACGGCGAAACTTCGCCATTTCGCCATGAAAGGAAAGGAGGAAAACGCAACGGAAGAGAAAAAATATTATAAACCGGAGGAAATGCGCTATTTTGAAGTGGACTTGAAGCCGTTCCCCTTATGATAATTTGGAGGATGTAGCCGCCGCGTCCGAGAAAGGCGCGGAACTCAATTTGGATTTCGCCGCGTCCGTGACCGCCGTCCCTTATCATCAGGGCGCCTATAACTACTTCGCCAATCAAGGACGCGCTGTTCCGTTAAAGGAGAATAGCGGTCATTGACTGCTTTTCGCCGGAATCCGTAGCAATACGCGTATCAAAAATACCTGACAATGCAACAATAGCGCAAAAAGCTACCGCCAGACGTTGACGGTAGCTTTTTTGTCATTTTCCCTCTTGACAATGATGATAAGGCGACCGACGCGATGAAAGCGTTGCTGACCCGTAAGGACAAAGAGGTCATAGAAACGAAAGGCCGCGTGGAGAAAGCGAAGCGAAAGTTGGAAAAAGCGAAGTCAAAAATTTGATAGCCCCTGTCCGGCGCGAAGATTACGCGAAGCGTTTGCGCCGCTGATATAGACGCGCCGTCAGCAGTCCGGCGCACAGTACGACCACGGACGCGCCCAATGCAATCCAAGTTTCCTTAGAGAGCGCGGCGAGGGAAGTTCCGCCGTCCGACTGGAAGCCGGGAAAATCGCCGCCCATGTCGCCCGTGAAACCGCCGCCGGGCCCGCCGCCGGGGAAACCGCCGCCCGGAAAATTGCCGCCGGGGAAACCGCCGGGAGAATTGCCGTCCGGAAAGCCGTTATCCGACAGCGGCTGACCGTCATCCGACGCCGTTTGACTGTCATCAGGGAAGCCGCCGCTCATGTTATCGGGGGAATCGCCGCTCGTATCAACGGGGAAACCGTCGTCCGGATTGTCGGGGAAATTCCCGTCCGGAAAGCCCATTATTCCGGGAAGCGCATCCTGTTCGCCGTCGCCCGACGCGCCGGATTCTTGCGCGTCGCTGGAAGTTTGGCCGTTTGCGCGTCCGAAACGTCCGCCGCGTCCGCCGCCGAAGCCCATGTTTCCCATATCCGAAAGCGTCAGGCCCGACGCGTCAATCAACGCGCTGTTGTCGGCGCTCTGCCCGTCGTCCGTGGATGGAATGGAGCCGTTTAATTGTCCGCGTACGCTCTCCGTGCGCAGTTCGCAGAACGTCCGCAACGCCGTTACGCCCTTCTCAAAATCCTCATAGGAGCAGAATTTTGTGGGGTCACGTTCCACATAGGACGCTATCAGCGGGTAGGCGGCGTCAATGATAGCGGTCGCGTCCACGGAGTTGAGGAAGTCGTTGAAATACGCGTGGTACAAATCGACGTATTCCTCCTGCGCGAGCCAATCGGCCATAGGCCTGTCGCCGTCGCCGGAGACGGACAGCGGCGTGTCGATGGGGTCATTGACGCTCCCCGACGCGCTCCCGCCCTGAAAGCCGCCGAACGCGAGATTGTAGTCCCATGGAATCATGGAGAGCTGACCGTCTTTTTCGTACAAGTAGTAATTATGAATCATGGAGCCGGTATAGCTGTCGCCGTTGACAACGTAATTGTGAACGACGAAGTAGCGGAGAACCTCGTCCATATTGACGACGCTTTTCAGATTTTCCATCTCTCCAAGCGATTTTAAAGAGGCAATCAAGCGGGCCTTATCCGCCGCCGTAACGTCGGTTTTCGCATTGTCAAAGATACTGCCGTAACTTTCGGGGTTGTCGTCGGTATATTTCAGCTTGACATCGTCGCTCCCCATGCCGCGCATGCCGCCGAAGCCGCCGGGGAAACCGCCGTCCGTACCGTCGCCGGACGCGTCGCCCATGCCGGGGAAGTTGCCGAAGCCGGGGAACGGCATATCGCCAAAGCCGCCCGTGGGGTCAAAAGCGTCAAAGTCGGGGGCCGCGTCGCCGGAAGCGTTGGATTGTCCGCCCGTACCGCCGGGAAACGGCATTCCGGGAAACGGCCTGCCGCCGCCCATGCCGCCCATGCCGCGCATACCGCCGCGCTGACGGAACGCGTTTTCCGTATTCGCGGCGCTGTTGGAGACGTTTTCCGTATTCGCGGCGCTGTTGGAGACGTTTTCCGCATTTGCGGCGCCGTCGGGAACGTTTTCCGTATTCGCGGCGCCGTCGGACGCGCTGTCCGCGCCGTTATCGGCGTTCGCCTCATTCCAAAACTCCGACATCCGGAAATCGCGTCCGCGTCCGGGACCGCCTCCGCCGAAACTCATGCTGTCAGGCTTGTACAGGTCGCCGTAGTCGCTCCCGTAGTTGCGTTGCAGGAACGAATCCTCGATACCCTCCACGGCCAAATACAGCCCCCAGTCCTCGCCGTTGACCGTAATCCATACGTAGGAGCATAGCGGGGCGTCAGCGCCGAACTCGTCCATCATGCGATAGGTCAGGTAATCTTTCATATAGGTGTTGTCCTGAATGATGTTGTTCAGGCAAAGTTTGTCCAGACCGTGATAGGTTTTGCCGTTCTCGTAGTGGTCGAACTCAATTTTCAGACTGTAGCGGCTACTGTCCATGGAACGGACGGTTGTCAGGGACGTATTGCCCTTGGCGCGAAGTCCCACGTTTTTATAGCTCTCGTTGTCAATGACGACGGAACAAGGCGCGTATTCCTCGCTCTCGCAGTTTTCAAGGAAGCCTTCCCAGTCGTCTATGACTATCGCCAGCGTGTGGACTTTCGACGTGTCGAACAGGCGGCTTTCATAGCCCATGGAACGGGCGGAGCTTTCCAGTCCGAAAGCGGCGCCGTTCATGAAAAGCGCGGTCAGTAACAGGGACGCTATGAGAACCGCAATACATACGCGGTCAAAGCTCTTGCGCGTTGACATGGAATCACCCCATATAGTCGCCGTTGTAGCTGACAAGCGTCGCGTTTTCCACGCCCTCCAAATCGGAAAGCGCGTTGATAAAATCGGTGTTGTCGTCTTTGAGACGAATTTCCGCGTTGACCTCCACCGCGCCTTTCCGCGCCGTCTTGCTCTTGACCACGCAACGGAGCGTTTGCGCGTTCAGATACTCCATAGCGCGTTTCTCGCTCTCCGCGCCGTCGCATTGCAATACCACGATATACGGATTGACGCTCGATTTCCGGTTGACGAACAGCAACAGAATGACGCCGATAAACACGCTCCCGATAACGGCAAGCGGAATCATCCCGGCGGCTAACACGATTCCGGCGGCGATAGACCAGAACAGGAAAGCGATGTCCAACGGCTCCTTAATCGCCGTGCGGAAACGCACAATGGACAACGCGCCCACCATGCCCAGCGACAGCACGACGTTACTGGTCACGGCCAGTATGACAAGTGTGGTAATCATCGTCAGGGCGACGAGCGTCACGCCGAAGCTCGACGAGTACATCACGCCCTGATAGGTTTTCTTGTAGACGTAGAAGATGAACAGTCCGACGCCGAAGGCCAGAAGCAACGCGAGAACCATATCCAGCGGCGCGACGGCGGTCACGTTGTCCAGAAAGTTGGACTTGAAAATGTCGTTGAAAGTCATAACGGATTCACTCCTTACTGTGATTCAGCCGTACACGCGGCATTGGGCGTACTTGGAAAAGGCGGCGGCATGGCGTCCGGGGACTTGCACGGCGTCGCGGATGATGTCGGGAAGGTAGGCGTCCCACTTGACTTCCATCAGAATCGGCGCGTCCCCGGCGGGAATCGTGATACAGTCGGGATTGAGGAAGTCCACGGACGAAAGCCCCGTCCGAATGTCGTAGTCGAACGTGACGCGCACGTTTCCCGGCGCGTAGATAAACGGCTCGCGGGTATAGTCCACAATCGTTTTCGGACGCAGGCCGCAACGCATTTTGCTGTAAAGCTCCTGTACCAGCGGACGCCCGGACTCCGGCATCCAGTCCCAGTTTCCGTTTACAATCGCCCACGCCTCTTCCGCGGTCAAGGTCGCGCTGAACTTTGTCCCCAGACCGTTCAGCTTGCTCTTCTTTTCCAGATGTATCACGCGGGGGTCGCGGTTATAATAGCGAATGCGGAACTTTTCGCGGCGGTTCACGCCGTCGAGCTTTTCCCGTAGCGCCTTGTCGGACAGCGTATCAAAATAGAGACTGCGGATAAAATAGCGCCCGTCAACGGCGTGGGGGTCAGGCGTCGCAACCGCCCGCAGACGCTGACGGATAACCAACAGGTCAAGCCGCGTCAGTTCGTGTTTCCATTCGTGCCGATACTGCATTCCGTGAAGCTCCTCTC
Organism: Oscillibacter sp.; assembly: GCA_017447005.1. GTDB lineage: Bacteria > Bacillota > Clostridia > Oscillospirales > Oscillospiraceae > Oscillibacter. Next base: position 948 of record JAFSOM010000479.1, on the reverse strand, counting down.
CGTTCCCGAACGGAACGCGCAAAGTATACGGCGCGTTTCTTAAAACAAACTGAAATTTCTGTCAGAATGCGGAAAAAGTTCATGCCAGTCACTTTATGCCCCCCTAACATTAACTTTGCGCAGAAGCCCCTAAATTTCCCCTTTCAGGGGAGACTTTTTCTGATTTTAGCGCTCTGAAAAGATTCGTTCCTCCGCCCCTGAAAGGGGAGGGGGACAGGGGGAGGGGGTTGTAAACGCTCTAAGTCACTGACAGAGGAAGAAATTTGTAATTTATCATATTGACATGGTGGGTAAATTGGTATATTATATCAGCCAGCGTAAAGAATAAGCCACGAGAGGAGACGCGATTCATGAGAATTTACGCAGACAACGCCGCGACTACCAAGCCAAGCCGCGCCGCCATACACGCAATGCTTCCCTTTTTGGAGGAGCAGTACGGCAACCCTTCCAGCCTCTATGCCCTCGGACAGCAGGCGAAAGAGGCTCTGGAACAGGCGCGGGAGGACATCGCCGCGGTCATTCACGCGAACCCGAAAGAGATTCTCTTCACTTCCGGCGGCAGTGAGGCGGATAATCAGGCGATTCTCTCCGCCGCCGAAACCGGACGCAAAGCCGGAAAACGTCACATCATCTCCACTGCGTTTGAACATCACGCCGTACTGCACACGCTGAACAAGTTGCAAAAGGACGGCTTTGACGTGACGCTGTTGGACGTGCACGAAAACGGCCTCGTCCGCCCCGACGAACTGAAGTCGGCGATTCGTGACGATACCTGTCTTGTTACGGTCATGTTCGCCAACAACGAAATCGGGACGGTACAGCCGATACGGGACTTGGGCGCGATTTGCAAAGAGCGCGGCATTCTGTTTCATACCGACGCCGTGCAGGCCGTGGGACATCTGCCCATTGACGTAAACGCGGACAATATCGGGATGTTGTCGGCCTCGG